>DAOTZR010000220.1:0-2853 GCA_034434315.1 Anaerolineae bacterium | reverse complement strand
GCCATTACCCTGGCCTATCACCTCTACCTCACGGCCCGCGATCAGGAACTGTTGCCACAACTCTCCTGGAAAGGCGTGGCCGCCTGGCTTCCCTATGCGGGAATGTTGGGGGCTTTGGGTTTTCTGAACACCTGGGATTTTCCCATCTACGGTTTGTTGATGGTGGCGGCCTGGCTGTTGGGACAGGCCGCAGATGGGTCCAGGGTGCTTCGGCACTGGGACGCCTGGTTACCGCAGGCCGTGCTGCTCGCTCTTTTGAGCGTGCTGCTCTACTTCCCCTTTTGGATAGGCCTGCGTTCGCAAGCAGGCGGCTTTCTTCCCAACCTGTTTAATGCCACACGCTTGCCCCAGGCTTTGGTGATGTTTGGTCCTCTGCTGGTGCCGCTGGTCGGGCTGCTGCTTCAGGCCCGGCGCGCGAGCGGGGTTGCCTGGACGACCTGCCTGCGCTGGAGCGGATTTTTGCTTCTGGCAATTGTGCTGGGGGCGCTGGTATTGGGTTTAACGGGCGGATATCCTTATATCAAAGCCATCTTGTCGGGTACACCAATCCCCGGCGTGGATGTGCCTTGGGAGACCTTCCGGGCAGCCTTGTTGCAGCGTCTGGCGCAGCCCTTGGTGGCGCTGGCGTTGGCTCTGGGCATGGGGCTGGCCTGGGGGGCGCTCTGGGGCGCCGGCGGTGCGGAACCGGCGCATGCGTTCCCCCTGTTGCTGGCGCTGGGAGGGCTGCCGCTGGTGTTTACACCGGAGTTTGTGTACCTCAAGGATGTGTTCAATCATCGCATGAACACGATTTTCAAGTTCTATTTCCAGGCCTGGGTCCTGTGGAGTGTGGCGGGGGCCTGGTGGCTGGCGCGGACACGTCGGCTCTGGCTGCGGGTGGCGACCTGGGTGGCGATCGCGGTGGGGATGGTGTACACGGTGCTGGCCGTTCCGGCCCGGGCGCGTGAACATGGCGTGCCCATGACGCTGGACGGCGCGGCCTGGCTGCGCACCTCTCAGCCGGACGAAGCTCAGGCCCTGGCCTGGTTGCAGACACACATCACCGGCGCGCCCGTCATCCTGGAAGCTCCGGCGGATCAGGCCGGCAGCTACATGTACGAGGGGCGCGTTTCGGCTTTGACGGGCTTGCCCACGGTGTTGGGTTGGGCTGGCCATGAGCTGCAATGGCGCGGCAATTACGATGAACAGGCACGACGCGAACAGGCCCTGGCTGCTCTTTTTACGACGCCCGATGCCCGTTTGTGGCAGGAGATTCTGACAACGTATCACGTGACTTACGTTTACATTGGGCCGGTGGAGCGCACACGTTATGCGCCAGGGGTCCTGGAGTGGCTGGATGCTACCTACCCGGCGGTGTATCGGGATGGGGGTGTGGTCATTTATCGGGTGCAACCGTGAGCGCCAAACACGGCAAGGAGGAATGACAGGCTGATGAAACGTTCCTGGATGTGGTGGACGGCGCTGGGGATGGGCTTGGCCCTGCGCCTGTGGGTGTTGCCGGCTGCGCCTTTCAATCTGGCGGAGCTTAAAGCCGCCTGGACTTCGCTGGCCCTGGTCCAGGGGCAGGTGGTGATGACGGATGCCCCCTGGCTTACCCTGGTCAATGCCTTGGGGTTTGCGCTCCTGGGTGCGGGGGAGGGGGTGGCACGCTGGCTGCCGGCTTTGGCCGGCTGCGCTTTGCTCCTGGTCCCCTGGCTGTGGCGGCGGCACCTGGGTGAGACAGCGGCTCTGGTTGCGACGCTGCTGCTGGCACTTTCGCCTCTGGCTTTAGGTGCCGCGCGGCGTGTGAACGGCGAAGGGCTGGGGATGTTGGGGGCTACTCTGGTGTGGTCGGCTTTACTGGTGATCGAGGCTCCGACCTGGCGCCGGGTTGCGTTGGGCGCGGGGCTGGTCCTGGGATTGGGGGGCGCTCCAGCTTTCTATGATGGGCTGATCGGAGGCACTCTGGCCTGGCGGCTTACGCGCGGGGCGTATCCCGAAAACGCGGATGACTGGCATCTGCGCCTGGATCGCTCCGATCCCTGGATTGTTCTGGGCGCTGTGGCGGTACTGGCTGTAGCGGGCTGGATCGCCGGCCTGGGCCTGAGCGCACCCTTCGAGGGGCTGGCTGCCTGGCTGACCTCCTGGCGTGCGTCCCGCACTACCTACACCCTGCTCTGGCCCGGATTATACGAACCGTTGACGCTTTTCCTGGCCTTGTTGGCTTTTGGCCAGGCCTTGCGTCGGCCTGCGTTCCCGGCGGTTTTCGCCTGGTTGTGGACCTTTGGGGCTCTGCTTCTGGCTACCTTGCGGCCGGGCGCGGCGTCCCTGAGCGTGGCCGGCTGCGTGTTTCCTTTAGCGTTGCTGGCCGGGCAGGCCGCGGAGGCCATCAGCCAGACCTGGAACCCCTGGTCCTGGACGGGCGAGGGCGTTCACACGGCCCTGGCTTGGGCGCTGTGGCTCCATGCCGGTCAGGCGCTGGGGCGCCATACGACTTACCTGGCCAATGGCTGGGAGCTGGGCATTGGGGTCATGGTGCTGGCCATGCAGGCCTTGCTGGTGTATGGTTTTCAGGTGATTTTCCCGGCTGAGGCTCACCGCGCCTGGCGCGGGTTGCTGTTGGGAACCGCGGGGGCCTTGCTCTTGCTTCAGAGTAGCGCGGCGCTGGGTGTGGCGTTCTGGCGCGCCGCCGATCCCAACGAACCCCTCACCGGGACGGTTTTGGCTGCGGACCTGGACCATCTGCGGGCGACCTTGCTGGCACGCGCCCTCCACACTCAGGATGTGGAGCTTACGCTGGTGGGCACCGAAACGTCGGATGCGCTGCTGGCAGCGCGTTGGGTTTTACGGGATGTGGTCACCTACGAGGCGGTG
>DAOTZR010000219.1:0-4589 GCA_034434315.1 Anaerolineae bacterium | reverse complement strand
ATAGCGGGGTCAGGCGGGCGCACAGGCCGAGAGCAGCAGGTTGACCAGCAAGACCATCATCCACAGGCGTTTCATCTTCGCATCCTCCTGTGGCGGTCAATGCCGCATACCTCCGTTTATACCCTCGTGGTGTGGCTTTTCGTGTTCTTGGGGGCAAAGCAGCCTCGTCCAGGGGACAGGGCCTGGCTTTACTGGATGCTGTAGACGCTGTGAATCACCTCGCGCGGGGTAGTGATGCCCTGTTGCACCTTTATCATCCCATCGCGGCGCATGGGGATCATCCCATCGGCCTGGGCCTGCTGCAGCAGTTCATCTGCCGGCGCCCCGCGCATGATGAGCCGACGCAGGGCTTCTGTGAGGGTGAGGACTTCAAAGACGCCGATACGTCCCAGATACCCCGTTCCGGCGCAGAAGTTACAACCCTGGCCCTTGTAGTACTGGTTGATACTCACTTGCAACTCGCGTTCGTAGTACAGGCGCTCTTCCGGCGTAGGGGTAACGCTGATGCGACAATGAGGGCAGACGCGTCGCAGCAGACGCTGAGAAACGACCCCAACCAAGCCGGAGACCAGCAGAAAAGGCTCAACCCCTAAATCAATCATGCGGTAGATGGTCCCTACGGCATCGTTAGCATGGACCGAAGAAAGGACCAGATGTCCCGTCAGGGCGGCTTGCGTGGCGATTTCCGCGGTTTCGCGGTCGCGAATTTCGCCGACCAGGATGATGTTCGGGTCCATGCGCATGATGGCGCGCAGGCCGGTAGCAAAAGTGATGCCTGCCTGCCGGTTGACCTGAATCTGATTGATGCCATCGAATTTGTACTCAACGGGGTCTTCGATGGTCATGATGTTGTTTTCATCCCGATCGAGCTGGTTGAGCGTGGCGTATAGCGTCGTGGTTTTGCCCGCCCCCGTTGGCCCCGCCACCAGCAGCATGCCAAAAGGCAGGTTGTACAAGCGGCGGTAGGCATTGAGAGCTTCGGGCAGAAAGCCCAATTCGTCCAGGGTGCGCAGCGAAAGTTTCTTATCCAGAATGCGCAACACGGCCATTTCGCCGAAGTGGGTTTCTGCCGTTGCCACCCGGACATCCACCTCGCCATTTTCGGCGGCAAACACGAACTGCCCATCCTGAGGCCGGCGGCGCTCGGCGATATTCATGTTGGCCAGAACTTTGATGCGGCTGATGAGCGGTCCGTGCACGGTCAGGGGCATGGTCAGCATGTCATGGAGAATGCCATCAATCCGGTAGCGGATGCGCACATAGCGTTCCTGCGGGGTGATGTGAATGTCCGAGGCGCGGTCGCGCACGGCCTGATTGATGAGCAACTCGATGATGCGAGCGACCGGGCTCTGGCTGAGCGTGTCAAAGCTCAGGCGGGCCGGGGCCGGTGCGACCGGTTCTGCGACTTCTACCTGGTCGAGCTGTCGTTCGATTTCACCGCGGGTGCGGTAATAGAGCTTCAGGGCTTCCTGGATATCCTCACGAACTCCGACCGCGGGCCGAATACGCAACCCGGTCCGCAACCCGATGTCCTCCAGCGCACGGAGATCCTGTGGGTTTTCCATGACCAGGAGCAATTCACCTTCGATGATGTCCAGGGGGATAACATTGTACCGTTTGGCGACCTCCTCGGACAAGAGCGCCAGCGCCTGCACCTGGGCTTTGTGACGCTTAAGGTCAATAAAGGGCAGGTTAAGGTGCAGGCTCAGCGCAATGGCCAGGTCGCGCGTCGAAATGACCTGTTGGGTCAGCAAAACGTCAGTGACGCTTTGTCCTGGCAGGACCTGAGCTGCTGCATTCTGATACTCCTCCGGCGTGATGAAGCCTGCCTGGAGCAGGACTTCTGCCAGATCAACGACAGGAATGTTTTCCATAGCACTCCCTCATTAAGCCAGCAGGGTTTGAACCAGGGTGGCAATCGCCGGCGTCGCGGGGGTGATGGGATCTTCCATGACATAGCGCGCCTCGATGGGAAGCATCTCCAGCAGCTCTTTCAGGGGCGTACCTCGAACCAGAATGGCGCAGCGGTTTAAATTGATACCTTGCTGGCTGAGCGCCTGCAGCAGCGCATGCGCATTCATGATGTCCGCTGGGTCGGGACTGGAGATAAAACAGACCTGGCGCGCTCGCTGGGTGGCTTTCAAGACCAGCTCTGAGGTCTGCAAAGGGATTTCCAGCAGCACGAACCGCACGGTGTTCAGGACCGTATCGCACAACATCTGCATATTCTGGACCGAAAATCCGCCCAGAGGCGCATCGCCTTTAAGATTGTAAAGGACATACAGTCCCGGTTCGGGCTGGCTGGCCAGGGTGGACCATTGCTGGATATGGCTGGTTTCGCTTAGCTTCAGCGCTTCCAGACGTTGCGCAAGATGAAAGACCTGTTCATAACTGGTGGTATAGGGACGCAGGTCGGCGACCAGCAACGCCTCCGAGGCGGGGAGACGCTGGCGTAGGGCCTGAGCCAGGGCAGCGACGACCGGTGCGGATTCGGCGCGCGGTAAACTGAGCAAGACCAGGAGCTGTCCTGGACCTGACCCAACTGAAGGCGTTGAACTTTGTTCCAGAATCTGCTGGATAACCTGGTAGAGTTGAGTCAACTGATAAGGTTTGGTGATATAGCCATTGGCACCGATTCGCTGCGCCATTTGTTGATCATCTTCGCTAGTTTTGGCGGAGACCACAATGACCGGGGTGTTGGCTGTTTGTGGGTTGCTGCGGATGCGGTTGAGCACTTCGTAGCCATCTATGCCTGGCAGCATGAGATCCAGGAGCACGAGGTCGGGATGCTGTTCCTGGACGGCCTTCAGGCCTTGCATGCCGTTGAAAGCCGTCAGGACTTCATAGCTCCGGCGTTTCAAAGCCGTTTCCAGGACCTGGGCAGAAAAAGAATCGTCCTCTATGATGAGAATTTTGGGTGCCATATCCGTCACCTTGTCTCCCTTATATAGACCAATTTTGTCTAGAGTTTAACATAAAACCGAATCGGGTCAATAGAATTTGCAGCTCTGACCTGAAACCTTAATAGCTCTGTTGCGGTCTGTTAATGCATCCGGGTCTCAAACGCTTTAAACGCTGAAAATCAGGGGGTAAAGTAGTAGAACAGGATTCATCCTGTTTAAAGCCTCTTTGCACAGGATAAATCCTGTGCTACATAATTTCTTTGCCGTTTCAACAAACTCAGCTATAATGATGACACAGGTCATTGCCGAGGTGGGGTATGAAAACCGGTCTGAAGGTGCTCTTGGTCGCAGCGGAAGCGGTGCCTTTTGCCAAGGTAGGTGGACTGGCCGAGACGGCGGCGGCACTTCCTAAAGCTTTGCGCGCTTTGGAGATTGATGCGCGCTTGATGGTTCCCCTTTATGGTGGAATGCGCCATGAAGCGGTGAAATTCGAGCGGATGGGCGATCCGATTCCGGTTAAAGCTGGCGCTCAGGAAGAACGGGTCCATCTGCTCCGCGCGACGGGTATTGGAGATGTGCCCGTTTATTTACTCTGGGATGGCAACTATTTGTCCCCGCGTGAAAAAGTCTACGGTTTTAATGACGATCCCCAGCGCTTCATGTTCTTTTCGCGTTCAGTGCTGGCTGCTTTGCGGAGGTTGGATTGGAAGCCAGACCTGATTCACGCCAATGACTGGCATACCGCGCCCATTGTGGCCTGGCTGGATACGGAAGGCCGGACGGATCCTTTTTACGCCAGTATAGCCACCCTGTTCACGATTCACAATCTGGCTTATCAAGGTGATGTGGGGCGCCTGATTTTGACGTTTGGCGGCATGGAATCGCTCCCGCATCTGCCTTACGAGCGGCCGGGACGGGTGAACTGGATGGCTCAGGCGATCGCCCATGCGGATCTCATCAACACCATCAGTCCCAGTTATGCCCAGGAAATTCTCACGCCGGAGCATGGGATGGGGTTGGATGGATTGTTGCGCTCTCGCCGCGACCGTTTTTTTGGGGTGTTGAACGGCCTGGATGTGGAGCTTTGGGATCCGGCGCGTGATCCTGCCCTGCCGCAGAATTACTCGGCGGCTACGGTGGGCTTGCGCCTGGTCAATAAGGCTGCCCTGCAACGCGAGCTGGCTTTATCCGTGCGTGACGATGTGCCTTTGCTGGGGGTGGTTTCGCGCCTGGATGCGATGAAAGGGCTGGATTTAATTTTGCAGAGCTTGGATGCCCTGGCTCAGGCGTATGAGTTCCAACTGGTAGTTTTGGGAACTGGTGATCCGAGTCTGGAAGAGGATTTCCGGGCTTTGCAATGGCGCTATAGCGATCGCCTGCGGGTTTTGATCCGCTTTGACGACCGCCTGGCGCGCCTGATTTATGGCGGCGCGGATCTGTACCTGATGCCCAGCCGTTTTGAGCCGTGCGGCCTGGGGCAGATGATCGCCATGCGTTACGGGGCCTTGCCCGTTGTGCGGGCGACAGGTGGACTGTTGGATACGGTGGTGGATGTGGGTGCGGATCCGCAGCGGGGGACCGGTTTTGTATTCAAGGATGCAACACCCCAGGCGTTCTATGCTGCGCTGGAGCGCGCCTTGCTGGCTTATCGCGATGGCGCCCAGTGGACGCGGATACAACAACGGG
>DAOTZR010000218.1:0-7931 GCA_034434315.1 Anaerolineae bacterium | reverse complement strand
GCACCAGATGAACCTCTGACGCCGGAAGGCGGTTTTTGCCTGTTCCCATGGATGTGGGAGCATGCAAGCAAGAAAAAACTGGTTAATCGCGCCTGCGGCGCCGCCGGATTTTGTGACGCAAATGAAGGCCGTGCCGCCACTCGTCGCGCAAATTCTGTTCAATCGCGGTTTTGCCGATCCGCAGGCCGCGATGCGTTTTCTGACGGGTGCCGCTGAAGACGATAATCCTTTCCTGCTGGCAGGCCTGGAGCGGGCGGTGCGTGTCTTGCGCGACGCTTTGCGCAAGAGGCAGCGTATTGCCGTGTATGGGGACTACGATGCGGATGGCGTCACGGCTACCGCCGTCCTGGTTCAGGTCCTGCGTGCCCTGGGTGGCGACGTGCTCCCTTACATTCCCGACCGCAACGCGGAAGGCTACGGCCTGAATCCCGAAGCGATTGAAAGCCTGGTGGCGCGCGGCGTGCGCGTCCTGGTGACCGTGGATTGCGGCAGCCGCTCCCTGCCCGAAGTCGCCTTAGCTCAGCGCTCCGGCATGCGCGTTGTGGTCACCGATCACCATCATCTGGGCCCAGCCCTGCCAGTCTGCGATGCGCTGGTCACCCCCCGGCGCGAGGACAGCGCTTATCCCTGCCGCGATCTGGCCGGGGTGGGCGTGGCTTATAAACTGGCCCAGGCCTTGCTGCGCACCAACGCCCGCGTGCCTTTGCCGGGAACCTGTGAGGCTATCACTGAACGCGAATTGCTGGACCTGGTCGCTCTGGGAACGGTGGCCGATATGGTCCCGCTGCTGGGCGAGAACCATCGTCTGGTGCGCGCGGGACTGCAAGAGTTGAATGCGGCCCGGCGCCCAGGTATTAACGCTTTGCTTCAGGTTGCCGGCATTCGCCCCGGTGAGGTCAATGCCAACACCATCAGCTTTGTCCTTGCGCCGCGCATCAACGCCGCCGGACGGATTGGCCAGGCTTATAAAGCCCTGGATCTGCTCCTGGCGCGGGATATGGACGCGGCGCTGCCCCTGGCCGAAACGCTGGAACGCCTGAATCGCGAACGTCAGGACCTGACCCTTGGCGCCTATCAACAGGCGCGCGAACTGGTGCAGGACCAACTGGAGGCCGATGCGGCCTTGCTGTTCGTGGCTGCGCGCGACTTTCCTGTGGGCATCATCGGCCTGGCTGCCGCGCGCCTGATGGACGAGTTTTACCGTCCTGTTGTCGTGGTCGAAATGGGAGAGACCTACAGCCGCGGCTCGGCCCGCTCCATCCCCGGTTTCCATATCACCGAAGCCCTGGAGCAGGTGGCCGACATTTTGACGCAATTTGGTGGACACGCCGCTGCCGCCGGCTTCACCATCGAAACCGCCCGTCTGGACGAACTGCGGCGCCGGCTTCAACAAGTGGCCTCCAGGCAATTGCCCCCTGATGCTCTGGAACGCTACCTGGTGGTCGATGCGCAGGTCCCTTTGAGCAGCCTTTCCTGGGATGTGTATAACGCCATGATGCAACTGGAACCCTTCGGCTATGGCAACCCTCAACCTGTGCTGGTCAGCCCCAACGTCCGGGTTGCTGCGGCGCGGGCTGTGGGCACGCAGGGTCAGCACTTGAAGCTTACCCTGGAAGACGAAACCGGCCTGTTCTGGGATGCCATCGCCTTCCGTCAGGGGGACTGGATCGAACGTCTGCCCCGCTACATTGATGTGGCTTACACGCTGGAACGGAATGAGTGGAACGGACGGGTGTCGCTCCAACTGGTGGTCCAGGATATACGCCCTCCGGAATCCAGACCAGCGAACATGGCGTGGGACATTTCTCAGGCCAGAAAGGCTGTGGTAGATACGACCCCGTAAATCTCAGTACAGGATAGGGCATGGAAACCATCACAATCACAGGTGAGCATCTGACGATGGAAGACGTGGCGGCGGTAGCGCTTGGCGCCCGGGTGGCCCTGGCGCCAGAGGCCCTCAAAGCCATGGAACGGTCCTGGCAGGGCGTGTTGACCCTGTTGGAACGCGGCGAAATTGCCTACGGCATTACCACCGGTTTTGGTGCCTTCAAAGGGCGCATCATTCCCCGCCATGAGGTTGAAGCTTTGCAACGCAACCTGGTGCTCAGTCATGCCGCAGGCAGTGGGCCCCTGCTCGACCCGAATGATGTGCGGGCCACGATGGTGGTGCGGGCCAACACCCTGGCTATGGGCCATTCTGGCATTCGGCCCCAGGTGGTGGAGCGCCTGGTGCAGCTCCTTAACGCTGGCGTCATCCCCTGCGTGCCGCGTTATGGCTCGGTAGGGGCCAGTGGTGATCTGGCGCCCCTGGCGCATCTCACGCTGGTGCTTTTGGGGGAAGGGGAAGCCTGGTATCGCGGCGAACGTCTGCCGGGTGCGGAAGCTCTCCGTCGTGCCGGCCTGGAACCCATCGCCTTGCAAGCGAAAGAGGGCCTGGCGCTCATCAATGGGACGGCGGTCGTCACGGCGCATGGGACTTTGACTACCCTGCGCGCCGAAAATCTGGTACGTGCCGTGGACATTGCCGCGGCCCTTTCGCTGGAGGCGCTGCGCGGCACCCCCGCGGCTTTCGATGCTCGCATCCATCACCTGCGCCCGCATCCCCGCCAGGTAGATGCGGCTGCTTTTGTTCGCCGGCTGGTGGAGGGCAGCACCTTCCTGCGTCCCCACGATCCGCGCGACATCCAGGACGCCTATAGCCTGCGCTGTATTCCCGAAGTGCACGGCGCGGTACGGGATACCGTCGCCTACGCCCGCTGGGCACTCGAAATCGAGCTGAACGCCGTTACCGATAACCCCCTCATCTTTTTTGAGGGTGACCAGCCGGTGGTCCTTTCGGGTGGGAACTTCCATGCCGAGCCCCTGGGCCTGGCCCTGGATTATCTCAAGCTGGGCCTGACCGATCTGGGCAACATCAGTGAGCGCCGGATCGCCCGCCTGCTGGATGAAGCCCTCAATCGCGGCCTGCCGCCCTTCCTCACCCGTCACGGGGGTCTGGAAAGTGGCCTGATGATTGCCCAGTACACGGCAGCTGCCCTGGCTTCGGAGAACAAGGTGCTGGCGCACCCGGCAACCGCCGATTCCATCCCGACCTCGGCCAATACCGAAGATCACGTGAGCATGGCCGCCCATGCCGCTCAACACGCCCGGCAGGTGTTGGAAAACGTCGAGACCATCGCGGCGATTGAGCTGCTGGCTGCCGCTCAGGGCATTGATTTCCGGCGGGAGCAGTTGGGGCCATCCGCACGGCTGGGCCGGGGAACCCAGGTGGCTTATGAGCTGATTCGGTCGCGCGTGCCCTTCATCGAACACGATCAACCGCTGACGCCGCACATTGAGGCCCTGCGTCAGCTTATTGTCCGTGGTGACCTGGTCAATGCCGTAGAGGAGGTGGCTTAGTGCTCGCTTTAGTGACCGGAGCTACGGGATGTGTCGGCGCCAACATCGTCGAGGCGCTTTTGGAACGCGGCTATAGCGTGCGGGCCTTGCGGCGACGCAGCTCCCGTCTGGATGCCCTGGATGGGCTGGAGCCGGAGCTGGTGGTGGGGGACGTGAACGATTACGCCGCGCTGGAAGCCGCCATGCGCGGCTGCGACTGGGTTTTCCACGCTGCGGCCATCTCACAGTACTGGCGCAACAAAAAAGAAACCATCTTTCACGTTAACGTGGAAGGTACCCGCAATGTTCTGCGCGCCGCCATGGCCTGCGGCGTGCGGCGCGTGGTGTTCACCAGCTCCGCCGGTGCGCTCGGTGTGCCGGAACGGGCGGGGGAACGGATTGACGAGACGCATCCCTTCAACCAGCCCCCAGAGCGCTTCCCTTATGGGTACAGCAAAGTATTGGCCGAGCAGGAGGTCCAGGCGGCGGTCGCAGCCGGCCTGGATGCGGTCATCGTCAACCCCGTCGGGGTGATGGGGCAGCGGGATGTGTACTTCGTGGGCGGTGAAATCCTCCGCCAGGCCAGCAAAGGGCGTTTGCTGGCCGTTCCCCCTGGTGGCATGAACTTTGTCTCGGCGCGGGCGGTGGGCCTGGGACATGTTTTGGCCGCTGAACGCGGCCTGAGCGGCGAGCGTTACATCCTGGCCGGGGATAACGTCACCTACCTGGAGCTTGGGCACCTGGTCGCAGAGGTCGTAGGGTGTCGTCCGCCGCGTTACATCCTTCCCCCGCGCTGGATCGAACCCCTGGCCACTGTCCTGGATGGTTTGAAACGTCTGGGCGTGAACCCTGGCATGGAAGGCGATCAGTTGCGCCTGGGAGCGTTTAACTTATACTTTGATGGGAGTAAAGCGGAGCGCGAATTAGGTTTCCCGCACGTTCCGTTGCGCGCAGCTATCGAGGAAGCCTGGACCTGGTATCGCGCCCATCACTTATTGTAAAGGTGAGAAAGTATGCCCCGATCGAGATATCGAGATGACTGGTACAGGCGCTACAATGCGTATGGCTATCGCAAGCGCAGCTCCTGGCCGCGGGTAATTGTCCTGTTGCTCTTGATTGCCGGTGGGATTTATATTCTGCGCGAGCGCTTCAAGCAAGAGGATGTCCTGCCTTTGCCCGTCCTGACTGAAGCCCCTGTGATCCAAACGCCGACGCCTTCCCCCCTTTCCTACAAATTGCAGGCTGAGGAAGCTTATGATCGGGGGGAGCTGAGCGCTGCGATTAAGGCCTACGAAAACCTGTTGGCCCTGGAGCCGGACAATCACGAGGCAGCCATTGAATTGGCGCGCCTGTACAGCCTGAACGGGCGGCCTGAACGCGCTGCCGATCTGATGCTGGCGCTCCTGGCGCGGGACCCCCAGAACAGCCTGGCCTGGGCCACCCTTTCTCTGGCTTATGATTGGATGTACGTGCTGGACGATGCCGTTCGCGCCGGGCAGAAGGCCGTCACCCTGGACCCGAATTCGGCCCGCGCCTATGCTCATCTGGCCGAGGCCTATGCCGACAAGCGGCAGTGGTATGATGCCTCGCAGGCGGCACAGAACGCGCTTTCCCTCGATCCGCAGGATGTAGATGCGCTACGCGCCAGTGGTTATGCGCTGGAATTGCAGGGCTTTTTTGACGAGGCTCTGGAAACTTATGCTCAGGCCCTGCAGTTCGAACCTTACTTCGGTCCTTTGCACATCGCCTATGGCCGGATAGCTTCGGCCCTGGGCAATTATGCCCTGGCCCAACAAAGCTATCAGCAGGTTACGGAGGCCGATCCCCTGAATGCCGAAGCTCTGGATCTGCTGGGCTGGACCTATCTGGTCAATGGCGAGTACGAACAGGCGGAAATTTACTTCCGACGGGCGCTGGAAGCTGTACCGACCTACTATCAGGCCCATGGTCACATGGGCACCCTGTACTTCCAACGTCGCAACTACGAAGAGGCCATCCCTGCCTACCGTCAGGCAGTGCGTTATGGCGAAGCCGAGAGCCGACGCAAAACGGCCTACATCCTCATCACCCTGGAGACCCCGGAAGCTCTGGGCGATCGGCCAGCTGGCGAACGGGTAGCTCGTGGCGACTTTGCCCATCCCCTTAATCCCGAAGGCCCCTTGCGCGCTCTGATTTCTGGTGAACAGGAATCCGTCGCTACCGCGCGCGGAACCGCCCGCCTGGATGTACTCAACGGCATGTATACCCTGCGCCTTTCAGGGCTGCCCCCTGCGCCCGCGGGGAAGGCCTACGTGGCCTGGTTTGTCGCCCTGCGCACGCCCAGCAAAGCCTGGGTGCGCAGTGAACCGTTTTATCCCGATGCTGAAGGTAAAGCTGTGATCAGTGGCGAGACCGGTCCCGTGCGCGGGGTTCCGATCGAATATTATTACACCCTGGGCCTGTGCCATTACTTCCTGGCCCAGTGTGATCAGGCTGACCCATATCTGAATGTTGCCCTGGCCATTGACCCGGATGACGCCAATGCCCAGCAGATTTGGTCTCTGTGTCATCCATAAGCCAGGGGGAAATGATGAGTAAAAAAAGGATCCGACTATATCTGGTTCAAGGCATTGCTGCGGCCAAAGCCGGCGATATCACCGAGGCCCGGTTTAATCTGGAGCGTCTGTTGACCCTGGGAGGTACCGCGGAAGATGAGGAGAAGGCTAAACTGTGGCTCAGCCGCATCGAGACCGATCCGGAGAAGAAACGCGAATACCTCGAACAAATCCTGGTGCTCAATCCCACGCATCCCGAAGCACGGCGCGATTGGGCTATGCTCCAGGGCGAACTGAAGCCTGAAGAGATTGTCAACGCCGATCGGCTGGAGCAGGAAAAAGCGCCGGATCCCCTCTGTCCGCGCTGTGGCACCAGACTGGAGGAAGGGGCAAATGGGGAGAACGGTCTGCATTGTCCCCTGTGCGGCTGGTATGCCAGTCTGGCCTCGGACGGGTTGCCTGAGGGGGATGTTGAAGTGTGGTTTCAGCAGGGCGTCGCGGCTGCCCGCAGCGGCGATCGCAACCGCGCCCGGCAGGCCTTTGCCCGCATTCTCAACGCCAATCCGGATCGAGTCCCAAAGACCCTGCTCATTCACACCTGGCTGTGGCTCAGTGGCCTTACCGAAAAACCGGAAGAGCGCCGTCGCTGTCTGGAGGCCGTCCTGCGCCTGGACCCGGAGCATGCCCTGGCCCGTCGGGGCCTGGAGCTGCTGGAGGCTACCAGGGAAACGGCAGAACCGGAGATCGAGGCGGAAGAGGCGACTGCCGGGCAAGAACAGGCGCAAGGCTCGATTCTGGCGCAACTCAAAGCCCGGCGTATCGTTTGCCCGCAGTGCGGGGGGAGCATGACTGCCTACGGGCTGAAGGCGCGTTGCGACTATTGCGGTTATCAAAGTCCCATCCTGGAAGCGTTAAGTGAGGGCAGTGTGGCCGAGGAGCAGGACTTCGTCGTCGCTCTGGCTACCGCTAAAGGGCACCGGATTCCGACGGGCATGGGCGTGTTGCGCTGTCAGGCCTGCGGAGCTCAGTATCTGCTCATGGCCCATCAAATGGCGCTTAAATGCGCGTATTGTGGATCTCCGCATGTCGTGGAAGCCGGACAGATGGCCCTGATTCCTCCGCATGGCGTTGTCCCCATGGAAGTCACGCCGGAGCAGGCCGAATTGATGGTTCGCGAATGGCTGCAGGCTCATGCGTTGCACGAAAGTCTGTATGTTCAGTCGCTTTCCGGAGCCTTTTTGCCACTCTGGACTTTCGATGTGGGCGGTGAGCTGGTCTGGAAGTGCACGGTTGTGCGGCGTGAAAACCGTTATGCCACTATACGCTATGATCTGAGTGGGGAATATCCGCTTCTGGAAGATGATATCCTGGTTCCAGCCAGTCACACCCTTCCCAGAGCTTTTCAAGCCGTCTTTAAAACCTTTGACACCAACGCCTCCAAACCCTTTGTCCCCGAACTGGTGGCAGGCTGGCCGGTGGAAGTGTACAGTGTGAGCGTTTCTGATGCTTCCATCGCCGCGCGGTCATCCGTCTGGAAACGCAGGTCGAGCGATATACGCCGGTTGATTGAAAAGCAGGCCGCTGGTGGGGCCATTACCAATCTGAACATCAGCAGCATGCGCATGGGGATTAATTCGTACAAGCTGGTGCTGGTCCCCTTGTGGATTGCGCGATTCCAGCCGACCCAGACCGCGGATCCCGATCTGCGCGTCACGCACCTGGTCATCCAGGGGCAGACAGGTGAGGTGTTCGCTCCGCCTGAGTTCCAACAGAATGATGAACCGGGTTGGGGTGATATTTTAAGGGACATCGGATCCTGGTGGCGTTCGCTTTTGGATCGCTCCTGATCCGCCGCCAGTTGTCCCTGACGGGTGGCAGGTCGTAGAACGCATGCGGCATGTCTAGAGGTCAGCTCAGGCAGCCTGTGTGCTTTCGTAGAACAGGATTATGAACGTTAAGAATTTAATCAGGTAACGGCTGGATAGCCGAATGGGAGTGGGGAGAGCAAGCCCGGCGCTG
>DAOTZR010000217.1:0-17423 GCA_034434315.1 Anaerolineae bacterium | reverse complement strand
ACCACTGGCGCGACGCCCTGCGCCAGCACGGTCTCGCCGGTATCTTTCCGCCTGAACTTTTAACGGCTTCAGGTTTTGAGGAAAAGGCGGCCGCAGCCGGCGCACCGCTCACCGTCGCAGCGCAGGGAGAACACCCCAGTACCCAGGGGGAGAGCGCGCCGCCTACTGTTTATCCAACCGCGCCTGTGCCAGCTTCTCCAACACCCAGGCGCAACAGCCCCGGCCTCACCCGCGAAGACAGCCTGAGCGAAGCCTTCCGCAAAACCCTCAGCTTCCACTTCGAGCGCATGTTAGAGCACGAACCGGGGACGCGCGCCGGCGAGGATATCGAAGCGCTGCACGACATGCGCGTCGCCACCCGACGGATGCGCGCGGCTTTTCTGGTTTTCGGCGCGCATCAGGACCAGGAAGCCCTCAAGCCCCTGCTCAAAGGCCTGCGCCGAACCGGACGCACCCTGGGGGCCGTGCGCGACCTGGACGTTTTCCGCGAAAAAATTCAGCATTACCTGGTCTCTCTGCCCGCCGAGCGGCGAGACGAACTCAATCCGCTGCTGGAAGCACTCAACCAACAACGGGAGGCCGCGCGGGCCGTCCTGCTGGAGTATCTTGAAAGCCCGGCCTATCGCCGTTTCGTAGAGCGCTTCCAGACCGCGCTCGCCCATCCCCTGCCCGAACTGCCGCCATTCACTGCGGACGGCCCACGTCCAACCCAGGTATGCCACCTCATTCCCGGCCTGGTGTTGGAGCGCTGGGCCGCTGTGCGCGCCTTTGAGGCCTGGGTAGGCCAACCCGATACACCCCTGACCCGCTACCATCAGTTGCGCATTGCCGCCAAAGGGCTGCGTTACACCCTGGAGTACTTCAGTGAACTGCTGGGAAAAGAGGCGCAGACTTGCCTGGAGCGCGTGAAAAAACTCCAGGACCATCTGGGAGACCTGCAGGATGCCGTTGTGGCCTGCGGCCTGTTGCGCGACTACCTCACCTGGGGCGCGTGGCAACACCAGGGTCGGCCTCCAGAGGAGCCCGTCATCGCGCCGGGAGTCGCCGCTTACCTGGCCTATCGGCAGCAGGAAGCTCAACGCCTGGTAGCCGAGTTCCCCCTCCCCTGGGCCAGAATCACCGACGCCAGTTTCGGCGAGGCGTTGCTTCAGGCGCTGCAACCCGTTGTCACCTGGCGGATGGAGCCTTAGCCACAAGGAACCATCAACGCAAAAAGCGGAAGGCATCTCCTTCCGCTTTTTGAATTCCAGCAAGCAGGCGCGCCATCCGCGCCGTAAGCAGGAGCATACGGCGCGCCAGCCTGGCCTGTGACTACATCGTGTACACCGAGGGCTTAAGCACCCCGATAAAGGGCAAGTTGCGGTATTCTTCAGCGTAATCCAGACCGTACCCCACGACAAACTCGTCCGGCACCTTAAACCCGTAGAAATCCACCGGGATTTCCACCTCACGCCGTGAGGGCTTGTTCAGCAGGGTGCAAATGCGAACACTGGCCGGATGGCGTGCGTGGAAATGCCGCAAAATGTAGCTCAGAGTCCGTCCGGTATCCACAATGTCCTCAACAATGATTACATTCCGATCCTGAATGTTCGTCTCCAGGTCCAGTAGAATACGCACGATCCCGCTGCTCTTGGTTGACCGTCCATAGCTGGACACCACCATAAAATCCAGCTCGTGGCGGAACTTCAAATGGCGGGTGAGGTCGGCCAGGAACATAAAAGCGCCCTTTAAGATGCACACCAACACCGGGCGATCCGCATCAGTGTAAAAGGCGTTCATCTCATCGGCCAGCTCGGCAATGCGTTCCTGCAACTGCTCCTCGGAGATGAGGATCTTCTCAATATCATCATACATGCTCATGGGACGCTCTCCTACTTTTGATAAGCTTTGGGTTTAAGCGCGGCTATGTAAGGCAGGGTGCGGAAACGATCAGCAAAGTCCAGGCCGTAACCGACTACCCAGACATCGGGGATGGTGAAGCCCAGGTAATCCACCTTGACCTTGACTTTATGGCGTTCCGGCTTGCTCAGCAAAACGCAGGTGCGCACCGAAGCTGCCTCGCGCGCTGCAAACAGGCGTTGCAGATAAGCCAGGGTGTAACCGGTATCCAGGATATCCTCAACCAACAGCACATGACGACCGGCCACATCCGCGCGCGTATCCATAATGAGGCGCACGGATCCTGTCGCCTGAGTTGTGTCGGCATACGTCGAAAGGGCGATGAAATCCACGCGATGGGGGACCGTCAGGCGGCGGGTCAAATCCGCCATGAAAATAAACGCGCCCTTGAGCACGCCGATGAGAATAAAATCCTCATTGCGGATGCCGGCATAATCCGCGCTGATCTGGTCCGCCATCTCCTGGACCCGTTTCTGGATGGATGCTTCATCCAACAAAACATAATCTATCGAATCAGGGAGCATACGACCTCCGGAACTTCAGTTTACACGCGACGTCGAACCACATGGCAACCCCGGCAACGCGCCTGGTAGACCTCATCGGCCCCAACCAGGACGACCGGATCATCCTCATAGGCCGGCTCGCCGTTGATCAGGCGTTGGGAGCGGCTAGCGGGGCCACCGCACACCGCGCAAATCGCCTGCAACTTATCCACCTGTTCGGCGATGGCCAGCAAGGTTGGGACGGGGCCAAAAGGTTCGCCGCGAAAATCCATATCCAGCCCGGCACAGATCACCCGTTTCCCCGCATTGGCCAGCTCGGAGCAAAGATCTACAATGCCTGGGTCAAAGAACTGCACTTCGTCAATGGCAATCACCGTTGCTTCGGGATCGAGACGGGCGCGCAAATCGGCGCTGTCGCGTACGGCGATGGCCTCTTCGCGGGCCCCACTGTGCGAGGCAATCGCCGTCTGATGATAGCGGGTATCCAGGGCGGGTTTGAAGACCTGAACTTTTTGCCTTGCGATTTGCGCTCGACGTACACGCCGGATAAACTCCTCGGTTTTACCGCTGAACATGCTGCCGCAAATCACTTCGATCCAACCACCGCTGGGGATTCCGTACAACGCAGCACCTCCCGGATTATTGGGATAAACTCAGTGGATGAAGCAATCAGGAATGAAAAAGGGCAGGGGAAAGTATTCCCCTGCCCTTGGATGTCATACTCAGGCAGCGTCACCAGGGAGAGAGAAACCGCGCGAGCGCAAATTGCGTTTGATCGTTGCCAGGGCTTCCAGGCCGATGCCCTTGATAGCGGTCAGGCCCTCATCGCCTTTTTCGTTCAACGTGTCCAACACGTCTGAAACGGTCTCCATCCCCGCGTCTTTGAGCAGTTTTTCGATGTTCGCGCCCAGCTCCAGGGTTTCCAGGCCCATCATTTCCGGGCGAGTGCGGCGGCTCTGGCGCTCTTCCATCTCGCGTATGCGTTCCTCACGGGCCCGCAGGCGGCTCATGAAGCGATCCACCTGACCGGCGGTGTCCACAATGCGCTGTTCACCGGTGAAGAAAGGATGACAACGTGAGCACACATCGGTCTTGATGACCGGCACCGTTGCACCGACTTTCCAGATATTACCACAGGCGCAAATCACCTGCGCATCAGGGTACCATTTGGGATGCAGCTTGGGTTTCATGCTTGTGCGCCTCCTTCGACGGGATAAACGCTGACGACCTTGCGCCCGTGATACTGCTCAAAGCGGACTTCCCCGTCGCACAGGGCATAGAGCGTATAATCCTTACCCATGCCGACGTTCTTACCCGGCTTGAAATGCATGCCCACCTGACGCACGATGATATTGCCGGTGCTCACTTTCTGACCGCCGTACTTTTTAACACCGCGATTCTTGGGGCGACTGTCGCGCCCGTTAGTTCCGGTAGACTTTTTGCGAGCCATCTCTTATTATGCCCCCTTCACAATCTCGTCAATGCGCAGGCGCATATAGGTCTGGCGGTGCCCCTGGTGTCGGCGATAGCGCTCTTTCGGGCGATATTTGAAGATGCGAATTTTGGGGCCGGCGAATTCCTCTTCGATTGTTGCCAGCACTTTGGCCCCCGCAATCCGCGGCGTACCTACCAGCACCTCATCACCATCCACGATCATGTACACATCCTCGATGGTGACCTGCGTTCCCACAGCTTCGGGGATGCGCTCGATGACTAGGCGCTCCCCAACTTTTGCCTTATATTGATGAGTTCCCGACTTGATTATGGCGTACACGCTTTCCTCCCCAATACACAATCGCAGCCGGGCCTCTCAGGTCCGGCGACTATGAGATTATAATGAAGATAGGAAATTTGTCAACCGCGGTGCGGCGCGCTCCAGACGTTCCCGGATGCCGGTCCAATGCGTTGCCGGCCAGGTGATGCGCCCGCAGCGGGGGCAGCGGCGGAAACGGGTCTGCGTGCGGACCACGTAAGGCGGCACGTAGGCTGCTGCCTCCGTCGGTGACAAAGGCTCCAGGGGTACGTTGCACTGCATGCAGCGTGGGCGTGTCCGTTCATCTGGATACCCTAACGTGTCCAGAACCTGGCGCAATTGCTCATCCAACACCTCCGAAGTGACGAGCAACACGCTAAGGCCGCGCCGGGCGGCTAAACCATGATCGCGCGTGAGCAAAACGCGCCCCTCAGCACGCGCACGCGCGGCCAGGGCATGGTCATCTACAGGCGCGTACTCGACGTCGAAGCCCAACAGGCGCAGCCAGCGTGCCAGCTTGCCCAACATCGCATCCGCCAGCAGACGCGGTAACGTCTCCACACGTCCTCCTCACCCCTGAGTGTACCACATCCCTGTGCAGCTACAAACAGCTTCAGACGCTGGACTCCCCGTCCGATTATGCTACACTTGAAACGATCCTGACAGGTTGGAGCTGAGCATGAGCAAGGTGGAAACTCGCTGGGTTTGTCAACAGTGCAACTGGAGTTTTGCCCGTCCTCTGGGACGTTGTCCTCACTGCGGCGCCTGGGATTCGCTGGTAGAAACGGTCATTGAACCGGAAGAGGGGATGGGTAGCGCCCCACGCTCCACTGGCCTGCGTTCCCGTCCCGCACCGCTCAGTGCCGTGGACACGCAAGACACCCAACGGATCCCCATCGCCCTGAGCGAGTTCGCCCGCGTTTTGGGTGGTGGCCTGGTCCCCGGCTCGCTGGTGCTCATCGGCGGCGAACCGGGCATCGGCAAGTCCACCCTCTTGTTACAGGTGGCGGCCTTGCTGGCTACCCCAACCCTGCCGGTGCTCTACGTCTCCGGGGAAGAATCACCCCGGCAGGTCAAGATGCGCGCTGAACGACTGGGCATTTCCGGTGATGCCATTCACCTCCTGCCCGAAACTGGCCTCGACGCTGTGCTGAGCGAGGCTGATGCCCTGCTACCTGATTTAAGGGCCGTGATTGTGGACTCGATTCAGACCATGCAGGTTGAAGAGCTGAGTTCACCCGCCGGCAGTGTGGGTCAGGTGCGTGAGTGCGCCACGCGCTTCCAACGCTGGGCCAAGCGCCATGGGGTACCAGTATTCCTGGTGGGGCATGTGACCAAAGAGGGGGCCCTGGCCGGCCCTAAGGTCTTAGAGCACATTGTGGATACCGTTCTTTATCTGGAAGGCGATCGTTTCCATACTTATCGTCTGTTACGCAGCGTCAAGAACCGCTTTGGCGCCACCTCGGAAGTGGGCGTCTTCGAAATGCGCGATGAGGGCTTAACCGAAGTTCCGAACCCCTCGGAGATCTTCCTGGCCGAGCGCGCGGTCAACGTCCCCGGCTCGGCGATTGCCGTGACCATGGAGGGCGCACGGCCTTTGCTGGTCGAAGTCCAGGCTCTGGTGAGTCAAAGCAGCTTTGGCAATCCGCGCCGGACCAGCAATGGCATAGACTTCAACCGCCTGTTGCTGGTGGTCGCCGTGCTCAGCCGACGGGTAGGCTTACGTCTGGGGGATCAGGATGTCTTTGCCAACGTGATTGGTGGGCTGCAGATCGAAGAGCCGGCGGCGGACCTGGCCCTGGCCGCTGCTCTGGCCTCCAGCGTGCGCGATCGTCCCGTCGCTGCGGACCTGGCTGTCATTGGGGAAATCGGCCTTTCGGGTGAAGTGCGTTCGGTCGGCCAGCTTGATGCGCGCCTGCGTGAGGCTGCGCATCTGGGGTTCCGGCGTGCCATCGTGCCGCGTCCGCTCAGTCGCCAGAAAGTCAGGTTCCCTGAAGGTATCGAGGTTATCCCGGTCCGTTCGGTCGGCGAAGCGCTCGAAGCCGCTCTGGTGGCGCGCAGTTAACCCGCGTCTGCCGGCAGTAGTTCTCCGGGTAGGGTCATGATCAGAGAAGCCCCCGGCCCGGCGATGAAAAGCCGGACCCAACCCTGGTTTTGAGCCGTCAGATACCGCAGAAAGCCCCAACGCATGGCCCAGCCCAATAATGCTAAGCCCTGCGCTGCAACTTCAGACGGCAGCGGATCGCCCGTGCTCAGTTTTAAAACCGTGTCCGCCGGAAATTTCAGGGGCGAACAGGCAACCTGGAAGACAACCAGGGTGCGTTCGGCTTCAGTCTGCGCAAACACCCGCACAGTCAGGTTCCCCGAAGGGGCCGTAATCTGGCGGGCGTTGAGCAATAGATAATGCGCGGCGGCTTTTATCACCTCTATATCCCCTAACACCGCCGGCAGGGTGTCGGGCAAACGTAGCTGAGTGCTTATCCCTTCCTTTTGAATCTCCAACATCTCAGGCTGCAGTACCCAGGGCAGAGTCTTGAGTATATTGAAACGTGTCGGAGAAGGGGGTGCCGGATGAGCTGTAAGGTTAATCATCTCCACCAACTGAGTCAGATAGCCGGTCATCACTGTGCTTAGGGTTTCCAAATCCAGCCTGGCTCTGGTTGCCTCTTCTGAGGATAAACGCCCAATGTGCTCCTGTAGGGCCTGAAGCAGGATACTTAAATCTTGAGCGGTTGCTCTGAAAAAGGCGTCCTTGAGTCGCGCGGTCTCCTGCAACTGGCGATGGAGCTGTTCCAGGGTCGCATGTTCGCGCCGGACCTCCCGGTAGAGCTGACTGAGTTCTTCCGCATAAATCACAAGCTGGTCTGAAGGGATGGCGCCCAGAATAGATTTCTGGGGCTGCCACTCGCGACCGGGTTGGCCCTTTAAAACGTGCTGAAGAAGTTCCAGTAATTGGGTGGGACTGAAAGGCTTGGTCAGATACTGGTCGGCGCCGGCAATGAGGCCGCGCATGCGATCCTGAGGGGTAGCCCGCGCACTGATGATAATGATGGGGATGGATGTGGTAGCCGGTTGGGTCTTGAGCGTTGCGCATACGTCAATGCCACTACGACCAGGCAACATCACGTCCAGCAGGATGACATCGGGATGGAGACGCCGGGCCAGCTCCAGGCCCTCATCCCCATTGTGAACCACGCTAACCTCCATGCCGGCATTGCGCAATGTAGCGGCCATAGCCTTGGCCAATAAGGCTTCGTCTTCAACAACCAGAATGTGTGGTGCCACAGTCCCTCCTCACAGGTACAGGCGCCGGACCTTTTACCACTTTAGAACCAACTGTCACGAACCAGCCTGGTCCTGCTCCTGCGGCATCTCATCCGCCTGCGCCAGGGGCAACCGGACCGTGAAGGTGCTCCCTTCACCGATCGTGCTTTGAACCAGCATCTGACCTTTGTGCAGCTGAACCAGTTCCCGCACAATGGCCAGCCCCAGTCCGGTCCCCTGGATCTGGCGTTTCTGAGGTTCACTGCCGCGATAGAAACGATCAAAAATATGGGGAATCTCTTCCTGCGGGATACCGATACCGGTATCCCGCACGCTGACAGTGCCCCAGCGCTGTTCATCCCCATCTCCACTTGTGGAAACGCGAATCCAAACCTGTCCACCGCCAGGCGTATAATTCAGGGCGTTTTCCACCAGGTTGTTCAATACCTGAGTTAGCTTTTCAGCATCCCCCATCACCCGTACTGGCTGTGGCGCCAGCTCCAGAGTCAGGCTGATCTGGCGCTCTTGTGCCGGTTGCCGGTGGATCTGGTACACATGGGCCGCGAGGTCATTCAGGTCTTGTGGCCGCAAGTGTAACTGGACCCTGCCGGCGTCAAAGCGGGAGATCGTGAGAATATCCTCCACCAGCCTGGCCTGGCGCCGCGCTTCAGTTTCAATCGCATCCAGATATTCTTTCTGGTCCTCCCCCTGAGCTTTCTTGAGCAACGCGGTATAAAGCAAAATGGTCGTCACCGGTGTGCGCAGTTCGTGCGACACGTTGCTGACAAATTCCGTCTTCATCCGGTCCAGTTCGCGCAGCTCGGTAATATCGTGGATGCTGATAAGGGCTTCGCCGGACTGGTGATCCTGAATGGGCAGAGCCCGCACATCCAGATCCCGCTGCGCCATGCGCACCTCAAGCCGTGGTCGCTCGTCTACGCGGGCTGCCAGCTCGCGCAGCAAAGCATAGAACTGCTCGCGTTCTGTTTCCGTGGCTGCCAAAAGCCAGCTCTGGGCGGTGGTATTGTAACTTTCCAGTGTCCCATCGGCTCTGATTACCAGGATCCCCTCGTCAGTGCTCTGCAAAACCGCCTGCAACCGGGCATACTGCTCCTGCACTTGTTCAGCCAGGCGCAGGCGCTGATAGCTAAGGGCGATCTGATCGGCCAGAATTTGCAGGCTCAGGACGTGATTTTCATCAAAGGCTTCGGGTTGCGTGGATTGGACATCGAGTACGCCGATAATGCCTTCCGGAGTATGCAGGGGGAGGGCGATTTCGGCGCGAGTGTCGGGCAGGAAGGGATTAAAGCGGTGGCGCGGGTCGCGTCTGACATCCAGACTGCGCACCGGAGATCCGCTACGCACTGCCGTCCCGACCAGTCCCTGAGTTACAGGCAACTCCGCGTCCATTGTCATGACCTTATCAGCGGCATGGCCGGCTGAAGCTACTCGCCGCAGCACAGTGGGCCGTTCCGGATCTACCAGGAAGAGCGTAGCGTGATACATCCCCAGCCGCTCCACAATAAGCTGAACTGCGCTTTCCAAGACCTCACTCAAACTACAGGCCGCATTAACATCGCGTGCCACCTCGGCTTCGAGTTGTTGCAGCTTCAAACGCTGTTCTAGCGCGGATGTGCGTTCGGCCACGCGCTTTTCCAGAATCCGGGCGTGTTGTTGGAGCTTCTGATACATGGCCGCGTTTTCCAGGGCCAGGGCGATGTGGGTGGTAAACCCCATCAGGCGTTGCATATCTTCCGGTGTGAAACGTCCGGGTTGAATGCTGTTCACACTGAGAAAGCCGCGGACCTCGCCGCGGAAGACAATAGGCGCTCCCAGGTAGGCGCGCACCGATTGGCTGTTCCCACGCCAACGCGGATCTTGCTGCGTATCCTGTACCAGAACTGGCACTCGCGTCTCAGCCATGTGCTGTAAAAGCGGGAACTCGGTCAGAGCCAGCACCTCATCATGAATCACCCGCAATCCCAAACGATCGCGCCGTCGAACGACGTGCACCAGCTCAGGTCGCATCTCATCAACCAGCATGATGTTGAAGGCATCCCCGGCGACGACGCGCTCAGCCTGCTCCATAATCCGATCCAGGACCGCTTCCAGGTCCAGGTGTTGGATGAGCGCGGCTGAAGCTTCCAGTAGCGCCGAGACCCAGGCGCGCTGAGCGCGTTCGGCTTCGTACAGGCGCGCGCGTTGCAAAGCCACCCCCAGCAACCGTCCAGCATATTCGATCAGATCCAGGTCTTCCGGAGTAAAAGGGCGCGAATCCACAAAGCGATAACATCCCAGCAACCCTACCAGGTCACCGTCCAATCGAATCGGTTCAACAATGGCGGAACGCAGACCAGCCTGTTTCCATTCCGTCAGGGCAGCTTCCTGACTGGCGTAATCGTTCACTACCGTGCCATGCCCTGTATGTACGTACTGTCCGGTTATTCTTTTATCAACCGGCCAGGTTTCCCATACCAGCTCCTCAGGCAGGTTGTGATGGTAAGGGCGAACGAAAGCCCGCTGGGCAGCATCGTACAAGGCTACCGTGCCTGATTCAGCCTCTACCAGAGCCAGAACCAGGGGCGTAAACGTCCGAATCAGGGGCTCCAGCTCAGTTTCCCGGTTCAAAAGACTGGCCAATGTGGTGAGCTGGCGCTGGCGTTCCAGGTAACGCTCCTGAAGCTTCCGCCAATGCAAAGCATCCAGTACGGCGCTTGTGTGCTCCGCCAGGTCCGTCAGCACGTTCAGGTGCTGGTCGGTGAAAGCGTGCGGAGCTGTATGGTAATAGCTCACAAGCCCCCAAAGGCCGTCCTCTCGCCGCCGCAGAGGCAGGACCAGCATGGAGCGCACCGGCGGGTCCAGCTCCGCAAAGTTTTGCCAGCGTGTCTCGGTCAGCGTATCAGATACCAGGATCGGCTGGCCTTCTCGCTCTATCCAGGCGTACAGCTCGCCTGCAAAAAGCTCTGGCAGACGATTGGCATCTTGCGTTACAGAGGTGCTCCGGTTTTTCCAGGCAAAATCGTGCACATTCCAATCGGGAAGGAGCAGCTCGTACCCGTCAGCCATGAGATAGCTCTGGCCCTCTGCAACAAGCTCGACCATTTCATCAGCGGAACGGATCTCGCCCAAACGCCGGGAAAGTGAGTAAAGCAGGAACAAAGCATCGCGCTCGCGTTGGATTTGCTCCACCATGCGCGCATTTTCCAGAGCCAGAGCTGCCTGCGCAGCAAAACTGGTAATCAGCCCGGCGTCTTCTGAGGTAAAAGCTCCGGTACGGGTTAAATTATCCAGGCACAAAACCCCCAGGACACGCTGTTTGAATATGAGGGGCACAGCCAATGCCGAGCGGATTTCTCCTACTTCAGGTGTATCGGGGAACACCCGATGGTGTTCCATAACATCGGGGACGATCACAGGAATCTTTTGGCGGAATGCTTCTATGGCATAGCCGCTGGTGAAAGTCAAAGCCCTGAGATTGGCCTGATGATATCCTACCGCCGTCCGGATGTACAAAGCCTGGCCCCTGGCATCTACGGGCAAAAACAGGGAGCCCTTTTCCGCCGCCGGGACCACCGCCATGGCTGAGGTGACAATCTGCTGGAGCAGCGTTTCCAGATCCAGCATCCCGGTCATGGCGGCGCTGGCGCGTGCCAGCGCCTCGGCGCGTTGACGTTGCTGCCGCTCGGCCATAAGTGCGCGCTCACGCTCGCGCTCCGCCTGCTTGCGCGCTGTGACATCCTGCTTCACTGCGATGAAATGCTCGATTTGACCTTGCTCATTGAGCAGGGGGGCGATGGTCAGTTCTTCATCGTACAATGTTCCATCCTTACGGCGATTGGTGATTTCCCCGTGCCAGACTCTTCCCGCCAGGATGGTATCCCACAATTGTTCATAAAACTGCCGATCCTGAAGGCCCGATTTGAAAATCCGCGGATTCTGACCTTTGATTTCGGCAAGGGTATACCCGGTCATGCGCTCCAGGGCCGGGTTGGCCCACAGGATTGCGCCATCGCTATCCGTAATGACGATACCATTGGCTGCTGCTTTCAAAGCAGCGCTCTGCAGGCGGATCAGCGCATCGGCTTCTCTGCGCGCGGTGATATCCTGCATCATGGTGATGAAATATCGAGGATGGCCCTGGGCATCGCGTACAAGGCTGGTGCTTAAGGCCACCCAGATGGGTTGCCCATTTTTGTGCAGGTAGCACTTTTCAAAGCTGGCACTGGTCGCATCGCCTCGGAGCAAGGCCTCGAAATAACGCCGGCTCAGCGTACGATCCGCGGGGTGCGTCAATGCACTGAATTCCATACCTGCAAGCTCGTGCGGTGCGTATCCCAACATCCGGCACAGACTGAGGTTAACCTCCTGAAACCGACCCTGCAGGTCTGTCAGGGCCATACCGATGGGGGCCTCGGCAAAAATAGCCCGGAAACGCGCCTCCAGTTCATGCTCCTGTGTGATATCTCGGGCTATTACCCGCCGGGCTATCAGCCGCCCTTCTTCAAACACCGGCCCACACATATGATGGAACCAGCGCACCTCACCACTGCGCGTCACCACCCGATAGTGAATCTGGGCCAGCCTTTCGGGGTTTTGCCGAACGTGTTGCCAGTGATCTACCATCAGGGCCTGATCTTCGGGATGGATTATCCGGGCCAGGCATTCGGATCCGGCCAGTAACTCCTCTGGAACGTAACCCAGGGAACTGCAGGCCTCGTTGGTTGCTGCCAGTTTCTGCAGATCAGGAGTAAGCCAGTATTCCCAGACACCGCTCGAATCACCGGCAAGCTTTTGGGGCATCTTTGTCTCTGACCAGGATGCAACGACGCGGTGACGTTGAAGGGCTGCAGTTACAGCCAGATGGAGGCGGTCTGAGACCTGGGCCTGCTCAAGAACTGCGTCTGCACCGGCGTGTAAGGCCTGGGTCAACACCCCCAGCGTCAGCTCTGGCACAATGACGATCAACGCCGTAGCATGCCGGGTTTTCAACTGGCTTATCAGCGTCAAACCGTCGGCGTCAGAAGATTCCAGCGCCAGCACGTAAAGCTCAGGGCGGACTTCTCCGGCCAGGGCCAGCGCGTCTTCAGGATTCGAAGCTATGCCACCGGGAACGTAGCCAGCTTTTTTCAGGGCCTGCAAGAGCAGGTCGCTCTTATCTCTAGATGCGATAATCAATACGGTCAATGTTTCATCCATAACGCCTCGCAGCGCTCAAGACTATGGATGGCCTGGCTCAATCCTGAGAACAGCCGGCCAGAAGAGCCAAGGTTAATGCGTTTATAAAAATTATAGTGCAAAATTGGCCTGGAGCGACTCGCGGTTTCCAGTACACTTCACCACTCAGATTTTTGGCGTTATGAGCGTCTGGCCGGAGTTGATCAGTTTCAGCGCAGCAGTCTGCTGCCGATGAGGCGGATTTATCCTGCCCAAAAGAATACGAAACTACAAGATTGTTTCATAACGCCGGAATTCCATGGGGTAGAGTGTCAGTCTTCAGATGGGCGATCATTGCAAGGCAGCCCGCTTTGCAAAAAAAACACAGGGCGACTATAGCCGCCCTGTGTTTTATCAGGTCGTGCGGGTTTAATGTGTAACAGCCACCCGCTGGAGAACGGGGCGGAACTTATAACCATAGACGATGGTGCCCTCTTCCCCGTAGGCGCGCAGACGGCGCGTCACCATCTCCACCTTCATGCCGATATGGACCTCTTCCGGCTTTACATCAGTAAGCTGAGCAGTCACCATCGGCCCTTCCTCCAGCTTGACGATCGCCACCGTATAAGGGGCGAACTCCTCGTACCCAGCCGGTGGATTGTAGATCGTGCTGAAGGTATAGACTTCTCCGCGCCCGCTGAACTCATGCGGTTCATGCGCTGGTTTGCCACATTCCGGACACACATCGCGCGGCGGGAAGATCTTCGTGTGACAATGCTCGCATTCCTCGCCTTCCAGACGATAGCGCGGACCCCGTAAACGCCAATCATGAGCGACTTTATTCATACTGTTTCCTCCTGACTTAAGGTTAAATCATAGCTTCAAGAATATGGGTGACAATCGCTGAACCACTGCCACCGATGTTTTGCGTCATGCCGAGGCGCGCGTTGGGGATTTGATTAGGCCCCGCCAAGCCCCGCAACTGCAAAACCGCTTCCACAATCTGATAAACCCCGGTGGCCCCCACCGGATGCCCACGGGCTTTCAAACCGCCCATGGTCGCTATAGGGATGCGGCCCTCGCGCGTAATTTCCCCGTCCAACGCCAGGCGCACCCCCTGGCCCCGCGGCGCGAAGCCGGCCGCTTCCAGGCTCAAAGCCGACATAATCGAAAAAGCATCATGTAGTTCGAAGAAATCAATGTCTTCCGGTTTGACCCCGGCCTGCTTGTAAGCCCGTTGCGCCGAAAGCGCCGCCGCTTCCAGAGCCAGGGGATCTTTACGATCGTGGACCGCCAGAGGCGCGGTCGCCATGGCCGAAGCGCGGATACGAACCGGCGCCGGGCTGAGGGTGCGCGCGTACTCGGCTGGTGCCAGGATTACGGCTGCCGCTCCGTCGCAAATCGGGGCCGAATCTAACAGATTCACCGGCGAAGCAATCATCCCCGCCTTGCCGTAGGCTTCTTTCGTGATAGATGTGTGAAACAGCGCGTTAGGGTTGCCCATCGCGTTGGCATGGGCCACGATTGGAAAATTGGCGAAATCCTCATGTTTCCAACCATACTCGTACATGTAGCGCTGCATCAGCATGGCGTTCAAAGACACAAACGAAACCCCGTGAATCACCTCATACTCGGCATCAGCAGCCATGGCCAGGCCGGTCGTGGTATCAGGCCCCATGGTGTCGGTCATTTTCTCCACGCCCATAGCCAGGACAATGTCGGCCATACCGCTGGCCACCGCCAGCATCCCGATGCGTACCGCCGCCGATCCCGAAGAACAGGCCGCTTCGATCTTCATGGCCTCCACCCCGGCCATGCCCAGGAAATCAGCTATCAGCGTGCCGAGATTCTCCTGCCCATTAAGCACACCCGACATCATATTTCCAACGTAGATAGCATCTACGCGATCAATTCCTGCATCCTGTAAAGCACGGCGCGCGGCCGTAAACGCCAGATGGCGCAGGCTTACACCCCAATGCTCATCTACCGGCATCTGTCCAATTCCAATGATAGCTACGTCGCGCATGCAACCTCCTAATGCTGGAGAATCTTGTGACGATAGCGCGCATACAGCGCGTAATCAATCTCAACCCGCCGGGCGATATAATCGGCCAGGCGTGGGGCCAGATCGCGCCGGGCTTCGATTGCTGGCGTAATCTCCCAGGCCGTCGCATCCGAACCGGCACCGGAACCGAAGCTGACCACCAGCACCCGGTCTCCCGGCTTAACCAGATCTAACACCGCGGAAAAACCTGTAATCGCACCCCCGGCATACGTATTGCCAATCACGTTGCTGATGATCCCAGGGCGTACCTGCTCCGGACTGAAGCCTAGAATCTCCCCCATCCGCTCCGGGAACTTGATATTGGGCTGATGAAACACCGCATAAGTGAAATCCTTAGGCAGAAGCCCCAATCCTTCCATCAAAGCCCGCGCTGCGGATTCGATGTGATGGAAATAGGCCGGTTCGCCGGTAAAACGCCCGCCATGACTGGGATAATGTTGATAGGCGCGACGCCAGAAGTCAGGCGTGTCTGTCACGTAAGAGACCGATCCCAGACACACAGCCAGAGCTTCCTGCGCCGGCCCCAGCACAAAAGCCGTCCCCCCACTCGAAGCAGTATATTCCAGCTCATCGCCGGGACGGCCCTGGGCTGTATCCGCGCCGATCGCCATGGCATAATCCGCCATGCCGGACCCAACCAACCCCATCGCCGCCTGCAGCGCTTCCGTCCCCGCTTTACAGGCAAACTCCAGATCCGCCGCGAGCAAATACGGCGTTGCTCCCAACGCCTCAGCGACCAACGTCGAGGTAGGCTTCACAGCATAAGGCGGAGATTCACTACCCACCCAGACAGCCCGCAACAAATTGGGCGCAATTCCGGCGCGCGCCATAGCATTGCGTGCCGCCTCAATCGCGATAGTAGCCGTGTCCTCATCCGGCCCGGCGACCGCCTTTTCCTTAATGGGGCCACGCCCCCGTCCGTGCCACACCCGCGAAACTTCCTGATTCGTTAAGCGGTACATAGGCACATAAGACCCGTAACCGATGATTCCAACGGGCCGTTGTGGGTGCATCACAGAATGTGTCGTCACGCTTTCGCCTCCTTCACCCGTTTAAGCTTCAGATATTCTCACCAGCGCGCAGGCGTTGCAACAGGATTTCGGCCTGATCAACGCGAATGGTTCCCTGTTGGACCAGGGCCTGCGCCACCCGTTCAATCTCATCACCCTGCGCCCCCGCTGCCAACGCCACCTGACGGGCATGCAGCGTCATATGCCCCCGTTGAATTCCTTCGGTAGCCAGAGCGCGCAAAGCGGCAAAGTTCTGCGCCAGACCTACACTGGCCACAATCTCGGCCAATTCGCGCGCCGTTTTGACCCCAAGGATTTTCAGAGCTACGCGCGCCGTGGGATGGGACCGGACCGTACCCCCCACAATGCCAGCAGCAAGCGGCAACTCCAGGGTCCCAATCAGATGACCATGACCATCCTGGCGCCAGGTGCTCAGGCTCGTATAACGCCCATGGCGCGCCGCGTAAGCATGGGCTCCGGCCTCTGCTGCCCGCCAGTCGTTGCCCGTTGCCAACAGGACCGCGTCAATGCCATTCATGATCCCCTTATTATGGGTTGCCGCGCGATACGGATCGGCGGCGGCAAAAGCCCAGGCCGCCTCGACCCCACGGGCGACAGCCTCGCCGCTGAAACTGCCAAAGGCCAGGGCCTCAATCGGCAGACTTACGCGCGCCCGTACCAGCCGCTTATCCGCCAGATTGCTCAAAATCCGCAGAAAAACTGTCCCTCTGGTGATGCCCTCGACCCGGTAGGCCAGGCGCTCGCAGGCAGTATTGACCGCATTGGCGCCCATGGCGTCCAGCACATCGTAATACAGGTGCACGATCAGCATCGGCCCGATTGGGGTGGTATCCAAAACGCGCACCTCCAGATCGCGCGCGCCCCCGCCCAGGCGCACCAGGACCGGGTCACTCTCATTAGCCAGGGCAAGCAATTCCGCCTTATGGGCCAGCAAATCCACTCGCGCCGCGTACACATCCGGCACGTCCACGACCTGAATCTGCCCAATCATCACAGAAGCGTCAGCTACGGCCAGAAAACCGCCGCCCGATCGGGCCAGCCTGGCCGCCAGTGAAGCGCCAGCCACCACCGAAGGCTCCTCAATCACCATCGGTACCAGCACCTCGCGGCCATTCACCACAAAATTAGTAGCAATGCCCAGCGGCAGGGTATGCAGCCCGACGACATTTTCAACCAGATGATCAGCCTGGTCTAGCGCCAGCCCCATCGCCCCGCGCAACACAGCGCACTCCTCGGCGGTCAAATCCGCAAAGGCCGCAACATGCTCCAGACGCTCCTGCGGCGTAAGATCATAAAAACCACTCAAGCGCGATGTCTTAGCTTCCACGCATGGCACCCCTATCTTAAAGACTGGCTCTATCATACAGGGTAAGCTCTCTCAAAAGCTATCGTAAAACTTTGGGCTGATGGTTTGAAGTCGCGTTCAGGAATGGCTACGGAGCGATTATTGATTGACCCCGTAAGTTTAACCTGGCCAGGGGCTTTATTCCAAACGCGCCCCAACGGGCCATCCGCGCCCTCAAGGCTGTCTGGAGCTGGATCCGTTCCGGATGCCAACAGGGGTAACCATAGGGTTTGCCACCCGCAAAGCCCATCCCATTCGGATAGGGCGGGGAGATACAAGTCGTCTCGGTTTTCAGTCCGGTTTTGGACTGGGGTTCGGACGTGAGTTCGGACATGGGTGGCAAGAATCTCCTGGTTGCGTCAAAATTGGGCTTGTAGCACATTATAGGCCCAAACCAGGAGGTAGAGAT
>DAOTZR010000216.1:0-17448 GCA_034434315.1 Anaerolineae bacterium | reverse complement strand
CGAGGCTTTTGCACTGGCTCCGGGTCTGGATGTTTCCGGGCTGTGCATTACGCTGATTGACGATGTGGCGACGACGGGAGCTACTTTAGACGCCTGTGCCGGGGTACTCTTAGCAGCGGGTGCAAAGGAAGTAACGGCTTTGACGGTGGCACGGGCGTCTTGAAATCTCTTTTTAGGAAGGAGCTGCGTATGGACATTCAAATCTACAACCGCAACCTGGAGTTAACCGATCGGATTCGCGAGTATGTAGACAAGAAGGTGGGAAAGTTGGAGCGCTACCTGCCTGAAATCGAAGATGTACGGGTTGATCTTTCTACGACAACGGCGCGCGATCAATCCCGTCGCATGGTGGCACAGTGCACGATTTACGCACCACGGGCTGTTTTGCGAGCAGAGGAACGGGCTGCGGATATTTTTGCCGCGATTGATGCCGTTGTGGATAAGATGACGCGCCAGATCGAACGCTATAAGGGCCGGCGGCTTGAGCGTCGTGGTCTGCCTGAAGAGGAAGCCGTGACGGCTGAAGCTGAGGCTACGCCAGAGCCCGAACGGGGACGCATTGTGCGCGTCAAAGAATTCCCACTCCACGCCATCACGCCGGAACAGGCGGCAGAGGAAATGGAGTTGCTGGGCCATCAATTCTACATCTTCCTTGATGCCCAGGATGGCCGCGTGGCCGTTGTCTACAAGCGCAACGACGGCGATTACGGCGTGCTCAAACCCGTGTTTTAGCGGACCGGTGCTGCTCCCCCTCCAGCGGAGGGGGAGTTTTTTGTATGGGCTGGTCTCGGGTTGGGATGTAGGTTAGCCCATTTTCAGGCTATAGACCCTGTGTTTCCCCGTGGAGGCGAGTGGTTGAACCCTTCCCTTGCCAGGTGTTGCTTCTGGAATGTAGCGTATCAAGCGAGGTGCTGAATGACTTATCTCTACGCTGGACGTTATGTGGAACTGGATCTGAACCGGGGTGCGCAACAGGTACATCCGGTTGATGAGCAGGCTGTGCGTCGGTTTTACCTGGGCAGTGGCTACGCGGCTTATCTTTTTCATCAGCAGCAGTCCGAACTGGACGCTCTGGCGCCGGAGAGTCCGCTGTATGTCTTCAACGGCCTCTTGACGGGGTCCGTGGCCCCTACGGCTTGCCGCTGTAGTTTTTGTGGCCGCAGTCCGCTGACGGGCATCTGGAACGAATCCAATGTGGGTGGGCACTTCGGCGCTGCTTTGCGGGCAGCCGGGCTGGATGGCCTGGTTGTGACGGGGCGCGCCGCCGAGCCGGTGTATCTCTACGTCCATGCCGGGACGGTCGAGGTGCGCCCGGCGGGGCATGTCTGGGGCCTGGATACGTTTGAAACCCATGCCCGTCTGCTGGAAGAGACGCATCCGCGGGCGCGAGTGGCAGTTATCGGCCCGGCGGGAGAACAAGGCGTGTCTTATGCGGCCATTCTGCAGGGCGGACAAGCCCACAGCCGGGCCGCAGGCCGCGGCGGTATGGGGGCCGTGCTCGGCAGCAAACATATCAAGGCCATCGTGGCCTACGGCGAAGAAAAGCCTGACTATGCTGATGCGGACCGCTTCCTGGCTCTGGTTAAGGCCTTTAACGCGCAAATCCGCGCCAAAGCGACGGGCATGAGTCAGTATGGCACCGCCGGCGGTGTCCCGGCGGCGGAATTCAAGGGGGACCTCCCCTTACGCAACTGGCGCGATGGGTCCTGGCCAGCCGGCGCTCATGCCATCTCCGGCCAGGTTTTGCATGAGACCTTTTGGCGCAAGCACACCTTCTGCCATGCCTGTCCCATCGGCTGTGGTAAGCTCATCGCCATCGAAGAAGGCCCGTATGCAGGCGTATACGGCGAAGGGCCGGAATATGAAACCCTGGCTGGCTTTGGGGGGATGCTGCTCATAGACGATCTGGCGGCGATTTGCCGCTGCAACGATGCCTGCAATCGCCTGGGACTGGATACCATCAGCACCTCGGCAGCGATTGCCTTTGCCTTTGAAGCGGCCGAGCGGGGCCTCTTGCCGGCGGAGGTTGATGGCCTGCCTTTGACGTGGGGCCGTGCGGATACGGTGCTCCATCTCATCACCCTGATTGCCCGCCGTGAGGGACTGGGGGCGCTGCTGGCCCTGGGTGTGCGCGCGGCGGCCCGGCACCTGGGGGCGGAGGCGCAGCACTTCGCGCTTCACGTTAAGGGGCTGGAAGTGGCCTATCACGACCCGCGCGCTTTCTTTTCCATGGCGGCCAATTACGCTACGGCCAACCGCGGCGCGTGTCATCTCGAAGCCCTTTCGTACTGGACCATGTACGGCACGGATGCCAGCGGTTGGTACGACCGCCCTTATGACCGTTTCTCCGTAGAAGGCGCCGGCCAGCACGCGGCGGTGTTCCAGAATTACATGGGGGTTTACAACCCACTCGGCCTGTGTAAGTTCATCGGTAAGGCAGGCTTCGCCCCGGCGGATGTGGCGCAGTTGTTGGCAGCGGCACTGGGTTGGGATACCTCTGGGGACGAGGTGCTGCTCACCGGCGAGCGCCTTTTCAACCTGAAGCGCCTCATCAACCTGCGGTATGGAATTAGCCGCGCGGACGATACGCTCCCTGAGCGTTTCCTGAAAGAACCGCGGCCGGATGGTGGGGCCGCGGGCCGGGTGCCCGATCTGGAAGCGATGCTCGCTGAATATTACGCAGTGCGAGGCTGGCTCCCCGATGGGCGCCCGGCACCTGAGAAGCTGCGGGAACTCGGCCTGATGTGAACGGCGTTACGCCAGAACGGCCAGGATTTCCTGGATGTCGGGCCGCTCGCCAATGGGGTAGACTTTTTTCCACAGGATGCGGCCCTGCTCGTCTACGATGAACACCGCGCGTTCGCTGATGCCGTCGTCGTCTCGGAAAATGCCGTAGAGCTGGGCGACTTCGCCGTGCGGCCAGAAATCGGCCAGCAGGGGGGTATGGCTGATGCCCAGTTGCTCGGCCCAGGCTTTTTTGGCGGCTTTGCTATCAACGCTGATGCCCACGGCAAGGGTGTTGCGCTCGCTCAAGGTGGCGTGATGGGCCTCTAAATCCTGCATCTGCAGGGCGCAAACACCCGTAAAGGCCAGGGGATGGAAGGAAAGGATGACTTTTTTGCCCAGATTGTCAGCAAGATGAAACAACTCACCGTTCTGATCGGGTAGGGCAAAATTGGGTGCTTCGTCGCCAATGTTTAAGGTCGTGCTCATGTCAGGCCTCCTGTCTAAAGTTTACGCAAATATTGTATAACAAAATCTATTTAATTGCAAGGGTGAGTTTTTAGCCAGAGTCATTTCACGCAGGGATGTTCTGCATCGAGGAGGAGCTATGCTCACGGATCCTTATGATTTACAACGTTTTGTGAACGCTCAGGCCGGCGTCTATGAGCAGGCATTGGAAGAGGTGCGGCGGGGGCGCAAGACGTCGCATTGGATGTGGTTCATCTTTCCGCAATTGTATGGGTTGGGCATGAGTGCGATGTCTCAACGCTATGCCCTGCGTTCTCTCGATGAGGCCCGGGCTTATCTGGCGCATCCGCTGTTGGGAGAACGTTTACGCGCCTGTTGCGAGGCTGCTTTGCAGGTAGAGGGGCGCTCCGCTCATGCCATTTTCGGCTCGCCCGATGACCTGAAGTTCCACGCCTGTGCCACGCTGTTCGCCCTGGCTGCGCCAGAGGAGCTGGTTTTTCGACGTGTGTTGGAGAAGTACTTTGGCGGAAAGTTGCATTCCCCAACCCTGAAGCTCCTGGGCCTGGAGCCGGAGCCGTGAAACGCCGATGGTGGATTTTATGGGTGTTTCTGCTGCCCCTGGTTCATTGTGCCCATAGTGCCGAAACACCGCCCACACCTACGTTCCTGCCTCTGGTGTTGCGCGGGACCTCTATCCCTGCGCCGGCGCTGCCTCCTGTGCATGCAACATGGCAAATCCAGTATACAGGGGCTTTGGACCTGACGCCTGCCGTGGACGTCTTCAACCTGGATTTGTTTGAGGCTTCCCCTGAGGCGATAGCGACTTTGCAGGCGCGCGGGGTGTTTGTGATGTGTTATTTCAGCGCCGGGAGCTGGGAGGCCTGGCGTCCCGATGCCGGGCGCTTTCCTCCAGAAGTGCTGGGGGCAGAGCTGGAGGACTGGCCCGATGAACGCTGGTTGGATGTGCGCCGGCTCGATCTCTTGCAGCCTTTGATGGCAGCGCGCCTGGACCTGGCACGCGCTAAGGGCTGTCATGGTGTGGATCCGGATAATGTGGACGCTTATCAGCAGGCAACGGGCTTCCCCCTTTCGGCTGCGGACCAACTGGCTTACAACCGCTGGCTGGCCGAAGCGGCCCATGCCCGTGGGTTGAGTGTGGGCCTGAAAAATGATTTAGAGCAGATTCCGGATTTGTTGCCCTGGTTTGATTGGGCACTGAACGAATCCTGTTTCAGTTTCGATGAGTGTGCGCTCTTGCTCCCCTTTGTAGATGCCGGCAAACCGGTCTTTGTGATTGAGTACGATCTGGCCCCAGAAGCGTTTTGTCCCCAGGCCCTGGCCTGGGGATTCAATGCGCTGCACAAGACATTGGACCTTGATGCTTACCGTGTGGATTGCCGGGCCCAGCCCTAAATGCCGGCCATCTCGCGCCGGCGCACCCCGGCCTGTTCGATGTATTCCAGGGATTGGTGCCGGAAGTAGGTGTTGTAGAGCGTGGCGTAATGACCGCCAGCCTGCATGAGTTGGGTGTGATTGCCTTCTTCGATGATGCGCCCATGGTCCAGGACGACGATGCGATCAACGGCGCGAACGGTGGACAGGCGATGGGCAATCAGGATGGATGTGCTTTGTTGGAGCAGCAGTTCGATGGCCTGCTGGATTTGCATTTCGGTGAAGGGGTCAATACTGGCCGTAGCCTCATCCAGGATAAAGATGGCCGGGTTTTGGGCCAGGGTGCGCAGGAGCGCGACCAGTTGACGCTGGCCCATCGAAAGCCTGGCGCCGCGTTCGCCTACTTCCGTATCCAGGCCCTGGGGGAGGGCGGCCAGCCACTCGCCGTTGCCAATGCGATAGGCCAGGGCTTCCAGCTCATCCCGGCTTAGATCGGGCCGCGCGTAGCGGATGTTATCGGCGATGGTGCCGGCAAACAGGAACGGCGTCTGGGAGACGATGCCTAACTGGCGGCGGTAGCTGCGCAGGTCAAAGCTGCGGATGTCTTGCCCGTCAATGGTGATGCGGCCATCCTGGAATTCGTAAAAACGGGCAATGAGCCGCGCCAGGCTGGTCTTGCCCGCTCCGGTGTGTCCCACAAAAGCCACACTTTCCCCGGCGCGAATGCGCAGGTTAAAATCGCGCAGGACCTCTTCCTGCTCATTGTAGCGGAAGGTGACGTGTTCGAAGCGGATTTCGCCACGCAACCGGGTGACAGGCTCATGGGCGATTTGCCGTACCGTAGGCTCAGCATCAATCAAGGCGAAGATGCGTTCCGCAGCCGAAAGCCCGCCCTGGACCTGGCTCCAGAATGAGGAGAGGTTGAGCATAGGCGACCAGAAATAGTGCACGCTGTTGATGAAAAGATACCACTCCCCCAGACTGATGGACCCAGCGGCTACATTAAGCCCTCCGCTATACACCAGCATGGCTGTGCCCATGCCCGAAAGGGCGTTGAAAAGAGGAAAGGTGAGGGCCAGGGTAAAACCACGGATCAGATTGACCCGAAAAGACTGGCGATTGACCCGATTGAATTCCTGATACAGCCGGGCTTCCTGGCGGAAGTTTTTGGCTACCCGGATGCCTGACACAGCTTCTTGAATGGTGGCGTTGACTTCGGCGATGACGCGGAAGCCGCGCCGCGTGACCTTGCGCGCCAGGCTGCGCATCCCCCAGGCAAACAGGAACACCACGGGCATGGTGGCCAGGAGAAGCAGCGTCAAACGCCAGGATGTTCTTATCAGAATGACGAAAAGGATCAAGAACATCAGAACCTGGCTGACGATTTCGGTGAGGAGTTGGGTTACCTGGGCAAATTCCTCCGTGTCTGAGGTAATGCGGCTGATGATCCGGCCTGAACGGAACTCGTCGAAAAATGAAAGGTCGTGATTCAGGGCCGCGGTAAAGGCATCGCGGCGCAGAGCGCTGATGACCTCACCGGCAAGGTAGGCGGTCATGCGGCGGCGGGCGTAGTTGGCAGCCCAATAGCCCACGCCCAGGCCCAACACGATCAGCGTCAGAGTCAAAATGGCCTGGGGGGTGGGGGACTTTACCAGGGCGTCTAGCGCTCGCGCCACCAGAATCGGGTTCAACGCTCCCATCAACGCGGTGAGGTTGACCACTACGATGACCAGAATCATGCGCCAGCGGTAAGGCCGGAAGTAACTTAAGATGCGCGTCAACAGCTCGCGGTCACTGTAACTGCGATCGTAAGCCTCACTGTTCAATCCGTAGAAAAATCCCATACGTCACCTTTACCCTTAAAAAGTCAGTCGGCCCGTGTTTTGCTCAGGATTCATAGCGGGCGAAGATATCGCGATAGGCCTTGCACGTAGCCATCAAGGTCTCATGATCGCCTACGGCTTCAACCCGTCCACGGCGCAGCACCACGATTTGATCGGCCCAGCGGATCTGCGACAGGCGATGGGTGATGAGGATGGTGGTGCGACCGCGAGCGATGGCCTCGATGGCGCGCTGAATGGCATCTTCCGTGGCACTATCAATCGCACTGGTGGCATCGTCCAGAATCAGAATCGCGGGATTAGTGAGGAAGGCACGGGCGATGGCAATCCGCTGGCGCTGTCCGCCGGAAAGCGTAACCCCACGTTCTCCAACGATGGTATCATAGCCATCTTTGAACTCCATGATGAAATCATGGGCCTGGGCCAGTTTGGCGGCTGTGATAATCTCCTCACGGGTTGCATCGGGACGGCCAAAGGCGATATTTTCCGCCACGGTGCGGGAGAACAGAAAAATATCCTGTTCGATCACGGAAATCTGCTGGCGCAGGGTCTCCAGGTTCCAGTCCCGCACGTCTACATCATCTACCAGGACGCGCCCGCCCTGCACATCGTAAATGCGATTGATCAATTTGGCCAGGGTGGATTTGCCTGCACCCGTCTGACCAACGATGGCTACCGTCTGGCCGGGCTGTACCTCAAAACTGATGTCGTGCAGCATGGGCTTTTGGACATCATACCCGAAGGTCACCCTTTCAAAACGGATGGCTCCACGCAAGTGTCCCTGGTATCCCTGAGGATTCTGGTCCAGAGCGTTTTCAGTGGTGATCAGCCGCAGGATGCGTTGTGCACTGGCCACACCCGAAGCCACGCGCGCATAAGCAAACTGAGCCGTGAACGTAGGAAATTCGAACATCAACATCAGGCCGCTGTACGCAATCACATCGCCCAGGCTGATCAAACCGGTGCGCATCAGGTGCAGGCTCTGGTAAAGTCCGGCTGCTGTTAAAATGGATAGGGTGAGCAGGGGGAAGAAAGTCGCTTCGATATTGGCCTGGGCCACAAAGGCTTTACGCCAGGCAGCGACCCGCTCCAAAAAACGCTGGCGTTCCCGTTCTTCTTGCGCCGCTCCTTTGACTGTTTCCACACCTTCAATAGCTTCTGCAAGGACGGCGTTCATCTGGCCAAAGCCTACCCGTACAGCTTCGGATTTCGGGCGAAGCCAGCGCAAATACACCGGGACCAGAATGGCGTAAGCGACCAAAAAAATCAGTGGTACCAGCAGCAGTTGGGGATGAATGCGGTAGATGAAGAACAGCGGCATGATGAGAAAAGCGGCTGAGCCAATGACCATGTTCAGGCCCGGATTAAACATCAGGTTAATCTCGCGCACATCATTAGTGGCGCGGGCCATAATGTCGCCGATGGCCTGGTTATCATGGAAGGCCATGCTTTTCCCCAACAGTTCCCCATACAGTTCGTCGCGTACATCCCGTTCCATCATCTGGCTGAAAAGCTCGCTGCTGAAGTTGCGCAGCAGTTGTAACAGGGAACGGACCACCTGCGTCCACAAGATACCAATCGCTGCTGTGCGTAAGAGGTCCAAGGCGGGCGGGGAAGCCCGCAGCGCATCGAAGGCCTGCCCTGTGTACATGGGCATGTATCCGTTCAGCGCAGCATTGCCCAACGCTCCAATCAGCACACCGGCGATGATGGGGGCGTTGCGCCAGCGCAGTACGTGAGAGAGCAACCATGTTCCAGCGTTGCGATGATCTGGCGTCCAATCACGCTCTAATTTAAATTCACGATAATTGAGTGTTGTATCCATAGGACTTGTGTATCCTTAAAATTAGTTGGTATGGCTAATTATACTACATTTTTTATTAGCCTTATCGTATCTATCTACCTTTCCCAAAGTTGAGGAGAGGGGAGTAAGGGGGGGGAGGTGAGGGGCAAAGTCAGCGCCACCAGGCATCCAGGCCTATTCGTGTTGAAAACAGCAAAATTTAGTTTAACAAAACAGCAGGCAGTTACGTTTTATCAACATTATCGGCTTTGATAAGCTGACCTGTTTCTTGCTCAAAAAAGACTTGCTCCTACGCTGAAAACAGGTACAATCAGATGCAATGACAGCCTGGATGAGCCTGTCTGGCTTAGAATCTGATGCGGGAGGGGGATATGCCCCTCCATTTTGTTGTGAGGTTGACCATGGATTATCATAGCGCTTTACGTTATCTTTACAGCCTGGTGGATTACGAGAAAAAGCGCATCGAGCGCTACTCGCCGGACGAGTTTAAGCTGGATCGCGTGGAAAGTCTTTTGGACAAGCTTGGTAATCCGCATCGGGCTTATTCCACTCTGCACATTGCCGGGACCAAAGGCAAAGGCTCGGTTTCGGCGATGTTGGCCTCGATGGCGCAGGCGGGAGGGTTGAAAACGGGGCTATACACCTCGCCGCACCTGCACACCTATCGCGAGCGCATTCAAGTTAACGGGGAGCCCATCTCACGCCGGGACCTGGCGGCCCTGGTGGAGGAGATACGTCCGGTTGTGGAAACCATCCCTGGCTTGACGGTGTTTGAGGTGACTACAGCACTGGGCTTTCTGTACTTTGCCCGACAACAGGTAGATGTGGCCGTCATCGAGGTGGGCCTGGGAGGGCGCCTGGATGCCACCAACGTCGTGCAGCCCCAGGTGAGCATCATCACCTCCCTGAGCCTGGACCACACCTACATTTTGGGGGACACCATCGAACAAATCGCTTTTGAGAAAGGCGGCATCATCAAGCCGGGGATTCCGGTTGTCAGCGCGCCGCAACAACCCGCTGCGGTAGAGGTGTTGCAGCGCCTGGCCGAAGAGCGGCGCGCTCCGCTAACGCTGGTGGAGCGAGAGTGGCGCTGGGAAGCGGGGTGCCGTTCGCGCGAAGGCCAGACCTTCTCCCTGAGAGCACCTGAAAGCGCCGCGGATTTGAGCGGAGAATACTGGCTGCCGCTTCTGGGCCATTTCCAGCAGGAAAACGCTGCCGTGGCGATTGCCGCTGCCGCTCAGTGGCGCGAACAGGGGCAAAGCTGGATTACGCGCGCCGTTCTGCGTTCGGGCCTGGCGCAGACTACCTGGCCAGGGCGTATGGAAATCCTCAGCCGCGATCCCCTACTGGTCGTGGACTGCGCGCACAATCCTTATTCGGCTCACGTTTTGATGGATGCTCTGCGCACCTGGTTTCCGGATACGCGCTGGATCCTCATTTTGGGCACGTCCATGGATAAGGATATCAAGGGGATAATGCGTGAATTGCTGCCCCATGTCGAACATGTCATCGTAACCCGTTCCTACCATCCGCGAGCTACCGCGCCTTATACCCTGGCCGATTTGTGCGCGGAGCTGGGCAAAGGGGCGGAGATCGCTGTTAATGCCGGGCGGGCCCTGGAACAGGCGCAAGCCCGCTTACAACCCGGCTGGGGGATTATTGCCACAGGCTCCATCTTCCTTGTGGCGGATGTGCGAGACACCTGGGCTCAAACCCATCCGCTGCCCTTGCCTCAGGGGGATTGGGTGGACGAGCCTTGGGACTCTTCCCGCTCAGGTTAAACTGTGAAGTTATGGTATCTACAGAATCTACTTGTTGGAGGTTGAATGAAAGATTGGGGAATGACACCGCCTATCCCGCCAGATTTCATGGCGTCGTTTATGGCGAATAGTGAAGATAACGGGGAAGAGGATCTGTCTCCTTTTGAGGCTATTGTTTTGCCTCTGCGGGATATGGTCATCTATCCCATGATGGTCACGCCCATGTACGTGGCGCGCAATGCCTCGCAAACAGCCATCGAGGAAGCGCAGCGCGATAACTGGCCTGTGGTAGCTATTGCTCAGCGGGTTGACCTGGAAGATGACGTCTATCCATCGAGCGATGATCTGTATACTGTAGGAACGGAAATAACCATCTTGAGGCAGATGCGCATGCCCGATGGTACCATGACCGCGGTAGCTCAGGGCCTGGGACGCGTCCGGATACAATCTATCAGCCAGGAGGAACCGTTTATTATAGCCCTGGTCGAACCCCTGGTTGAAGAGGGCGAGCAGACCCCTCTGGCCGAGGCTCTGATGCGGGCCGTGCTCAGCATGTTTGAGAAAGTGGTCCAGCTTAATCAGAGCCTGCCCGATGAGGCCTACGTCTACGCCATGAATCTTGCTGAGCCAGGCCCTCTGGCCGATTTTGTGGCGCAAATGCTCAAGTTGCCGTTGGAGCAACATCAGGAGCTGCTGGAGACCTTGAGCGCGGTGGAGCGCTTGCAAAAACTCAGTGTACACCTGGCGCGGGAACTGGATGTGCTGGAACTTGAAGACCAGATTCACGCCAGGGTACAGCAGGAAGTTGACAAAACCCAGCGCGAGTACTTCTTGCGCGAGCAATTGCGCACCATTCAGAACGAACTGGGCGAATCGGACCTCTCCATCCGCGACCTGCGCCAGCTTCAGGAAAAAATCGAACAGGCCGACCTGCCGCCTCATGTACGTCAGCGCGCGGATGAGGAGCTGGCGCGCCTGACCATGATGTCGCCCATGGCGCCGGAATTCAGCCTGATGCGCTCTTATCTGGACTGGCTGTTGGGGCTGCCCTGGACCCGGACTACAACGGACAATCTGGATTTAAAGCATGCCGAAGAGATCCTTGAATCGCGACACTACGGTCTGCCCAAAGCTAAGGAGCGTATCCTGGAGTACATAGCCGTGCGCAAGCTGGCTCCGGAAAAAACGCGCAGTACTATTCTGTGCTTTGTGGGCCCGCCGGGGACGGGCAAAACATCCCTGGGGCGTTCCATCGCCGAGGCGTTAGGGCGTGAATTTGTGCGGGTTTCTCTGGGCGGTGTGCGCGATGAAGCCGAAATCCGCGGACATCGGCGCACCTACATCGGGGCTCTGCCCGGACGTATTTTGCAAACGATGCGGCGGGCCGGTACCGTGAACCCCGTCTTCATGCTGGATGAATTAGACAAGCTGGGCCTGGATTTCCGAGGCGATCCGGCTGCGGCTTTGCTGGAAGTGCTCGACCCAGAGCAGAATCACGCTTTTTCGGATCATTACCTGGAAATTCCCTACGACCTTTCGCAGGTACTTTTTATTGCCACCGCCAACGTCGTAGATACCATCCCCCCGGCCCTGGAAGATCGGTTGGAGATTATCGAGTTCCCTGGCTACACCGAGGAAGAGAAGCTGTTTATCGCGCGCAAGTTTCTCATTCCACGGCAGATTGAATTGAACGGGCTGCAGGCCCATCCGCCGCGTTTCCCCGATGCCGTCATCACCAAGTTGATTCGGGAGTATACCTACGAAGCTGGTGTGCGCAACCTGGAGCGTGAAATCGGCAGCCTGTGTCGCAAGGCCGCGCGGCGTCTGGCCGAAGACAAACCGCCCCTTCGACTCATCTCGACGGCGACTGTGGAGAAGTTCCTGGGACCCCCGCCACACCTGCGGGATGAGCTGGAACAACAGGATGAGGTCGGGGTGGCTCAGGGCCTGGCCTGGACACCCAACGGCGGGGAGCTTCTGCCGGTCGAGGTTGCCCTCATGCCGGGCAAAGGCCAGCTTACCCTGACTGGTCAATTGGGCGAAGTCATGCAGGAATCGGCGCAGGCGGCCTTCACCTATCTGCGTTCGCATGCTCACCTGTGGAACCTGGACCCCAAGGTGTTCGATGAGACCGATATCCATGTACACCTGCCCGAAGGAGCTATCCCGAAAGATGGCCCATCGGCGGGCGTGACCCTGGCCACGGCACTGGTCTCCGCCTTTACCCATCGTCCGGTGCGCCACACCGTAGCAATGACGGGTGAAGTAACCTTGCGTGGGCGGGTTTTACCCGTCGGTGGCTTGAAGGAAAAGCTTTTGACCGCGCGGCGTGCCGGTGTGAAAAAAGTGCTATTGCCAGCACGTAACCGCAAAGACTTGAGCGAAATTCCCAAACCCATTCTGCGCGGGTTGGAAATTATCCTGGTTGAGCGCATGGACGAGGTGCTGTTGCACGCCCTCGGCCCTGAAGAAGCATCCCAAAACACAGAGGCTTCGTAAGAAGCCTCTGTGTTTTTAACGGGCTTCATGCCTGGTGCCGGATGGATAGGGGTCAATCCACGCCTTGAGCAATGGGGGCGTTCCCTATCGTACTGGCGTGCAGGTTAGCTCCTGTTGGCTGGGAAGAGCGGATACAAGTTCCACATTTTCCAAATCATGCTAAACTATACTTTACATCGTGTATTCAGGAGTTGGCTATGTTATGTCCACAGTGCGGCCATGTGAATCCACACGACGCTCAGGTCTGTGTGACGTGTGGCGCAACGCTGCATCTCAGCGACGAGGAATTGCGCACACAGCTTTTTAAAGCGCATGTTGCCCTCAGCAAACTGCAGCGCTTTGTCCCGCGTGTGGTGGCCCAGGCCGTTCTAACGGAGCAGGCTTATCTGCAGGGCGAACAACGCGAGGTGGCCGTGCTGTTTGTGGATGCGGTGAATTTTACCCGTCTTTCTGCGTCCCTGGATGCTGAATCGGTTTTCCGCCTGGTCAACGATTTTCTCAGCCGTCTGGTTGCGGCTGTGCATCGCTATGATGGGCTGGTGGACAAATTCACCGGTGACGGACTGATGGCGGTATTTGGCGCACCGCGAGCGCACGAAAATGATGCTGAGCTGGCAGTGCGGGCGGCTCTGGACATGCAGCGAGCCATGGAAGAGTTTGCTGTCGAAGCCCGTGCGCGCATCGGGGCCCCATTACAGGTCCGTATTGGCATTCACGTCGGACCGGCTGTGGCCGGCATCGTGGGCAGCGACGAACAGGCTGCTTACACCGTCATTGGGGAGACTGTCAACCTGGCCGCGCGGCTGGAGTCGCAGGCACGTCCTGGCCATATCCTGGTAAGCGAGCGGGTCTATCAACTTGCCCGACCCTTCTTCGATTTTCGCGACGGAGGATATCTTACCCTGAAGGGCCTGGAAGCGCCCATGGCGGTCTTCGAGGTGATCGGCCAACGTCAGGAACCCCTGGCCGAACGGGGCGTGGCAGGCGTTACGACAATTTTTTTGGGACACGATGAGGATCTGAAGCATCTCCAGCAGGTTGAACAAGCCTTGTTGGAAGATCGGGTTGGTCGGGTTGTCCTGATTCAGGGCGAGGCCGGGATGGGGAAGTCGCGGCTAGTGGCAGAATGGCTGGCGCGCATGACCCCGGGCCATTTTACCATCTATCGTGGACGGGGGTTGCCATATTCCCAGGGGATTGCGTATAGCGTTTTTCGTTCTCTTTTGCAGAACGCGATGCACAGCGCTCCGCCTGATGCACCCTGGGACGAGCATCTTACCCCGCGTTTACGGCTTTTCCTCTGGCGCATCTTGGGCATCTTACCCCAGGAGGAGGAGAAACGCCTCCGGTATCTGGAAGCCGAACGGGTAAAACAACTTACAGAACTGGCCGTGCGCGAGTGGGTGCTTACTGCGGCCAGGAAAGCACCTCTGCTGTTAGTCCTGGATGATTTTCATTGGGCCGATAACCTTTCTCGCGAGCTGGTGCAGGTAGTGAGCAGACTGGTTTCAGACGTTCCGTTGCTGTTGGTTATCATGACCCGACCACAGCCGGAAAATCCCCTGAAGTTGGAAGTTCCGGCGCCTCTTGGCCCCTTACAAGTGCCGATTTATCACGAGATTCCTTTAAGCCCGCTTTCCGAGGAACACAGCCGTCAACTTTTAGGGCATCTGATCGCCCTGGACGACTTGCCGGAAGAAGTCATCCAGACTATTCTGCGCCGTGCGGAGGGCAATCCTTTCTACATCGAAGAATTTGTGCGCCTGCTTATCGAAAAAGACCTGTTGCAATTGCGCGAGGGGCGATGGCGGGCCACGCAACGTATCACGCTGGATACTTTGGAAATTCCCACCACCTTGCGGGGACTGATGATGACGCGCGTGGATCAACTCCCGGAAAGCATGCGGGATCTGCTGCGCAGCGCCGCGGTGATCGGCCTGCAATTCAGTGTCCCCGTGCTCGAAGAAGTGCAGCGGCGTCTCCAATCCCCTGCGCACGTCAAACCCTTGTTGGAGCATCTGGTTGAATTGGGCGTATTGGAACGGCGCTTTGAGGCGGGAGAGGACGTCTATGCTTTCCGACACATCCTCACCCAGGAGACGCTTTACGCCAGCCTGTTGCGCTTGCAGCGCCCGCGTTTACATCAAACCGTGGCCGAAGCCATTGAAAGTCTCTACGCGCAGGCCCTGGATCGCTATGTTGAAGTCCTTGCTTACCACTACGATCAGGCCCGCGTGCGGGAAAAGGCCCTGACATACGCCCTGGCAGCGGGGGAAAAAGCCCGCGACCGCTACGCCAATCACGAAGCGGTGGACTACTTCAGCCGGGCACTGCAACTTTCGCAACACATCAGCGGCTACGAAACCACGCGCTGGCAGGCGGCCATCAATTTGGGGGATGTGGAAACCCGGATTGGAGAGTATGACGAGGCTGTCGCCTGTTATCGTGCGGCGCTTGAAGAGCATGGCAGCGTATCCTTAGAAGAAAAAGCGCGGGTCATGCTCAGATTGGGGCAGGTATGGAGCAAACGGGGTGAACTGGAAGAAGCGGAAGGCTGGCTGCGTCAGGCCCTGGCTTTAAACAGCGAGCCCCCCTATGCGATTGATCTCCTGGCAGAGGTCTACTCCGAACTGGGCTGGATTCAAGTGCGACGTGGTAACCTCGATCAGGCGCGGGAATGGCTGGAAAAAGCCCTGGTCCTGGTACGACCGGGAACGGCTTACAACGTAATTGCCGGCATCCTCAACCGTCTTGGCGGCGTTTACTTCTATCAAGGCGATCTGGAAGCGGCAGCGTATCATCTTGAGGAAGCATTAGAGCTACGCAATCGTCTAGGGGACCTGATTGGTTACGCGCGCTCGCTGAATAATTTGGGGGTTTTGCGATATTACAGTGGCGATTGGGATGGCAGCTTGCAGGCCTACGAAGAAGCTGCAAAACTGCATGAGCAAAATGGTGAAATAGAAGGTTTGGCTCAGGCCAGTACTAATCTGGGAATTCTCTATACAGATCGTGGTGAATGGGCCAAAGCTGAACACTATTTACAACGCAGCTTCGAACTGGCTCAGCGCATTGGTCAGATTTACGAAGTGGTCATCGCTCACCTCAATTTGGGTCAACTACGTTTGTTGCAAAAGCGTTGGGCGGAATGCCTGGAGCATCTTGAAACAGCCCGCAGAATAGCCAGAGAGAATAAAAATCCGTCGCACCTGATTGAGGTCTACATTCTTGAGAGCAGACTATGTCTGGAGCAAGACCGCTATCAAGACGCTGAACGTATTCTGAGTGAACTCAACGGGCTTTTAGGCGAAGGAAAACAAAGTGCTCAAATGGGCATAGCTTTGTATATCGCCGGCCAACTGGCCTACAAACGTGGCGATTACGAACTGGCCCGACACCATTTAGAGCAAGCCCTGGCTATTTTGGACAGAGAAAAGCGCCTGTTGGACGCTGCACGCACCCGCTTCCTGCTGGCCTGCACCCTGCAACACCTGGGGGATTCTCAGGCTGCGCAACAGCACCTGGACCAGGCCCGTAACGTTTTCCGACGCTTGAAAGCGCGCCTCGATCTGGAATTGTTGGAGCATGAGGCTTCCTGCTGGGCTCGTCCTTAATCCCCATCTGCAAATTTGTGGTATAATAGCGTCGATGCGGGCGTTGCATAATGGTAATGCCTTAGCCTTCCAAGCTAATGACACGGGTTCGATTCCCGTCGCCCGCTCTGGTTCAGGGGCCCATAGCTCAACGGTTAGAGCGGCCGGCTCATAACCGGTTGGTTCCGGGTTCGAATCCTGGTGGGCCCATCCCAGGTTAAGGTGAATTTAACGGTCCGTTATTGACGGGCCGTTTATTGTGTCAGGAGTGGGTATGTTTGATCGGTTACAGGCGGTTGTGAAACGCTATGAAGAGCTGGAAAAGCTTATGGCTGATCCTCAGGTCATGCAGGACTATGACCTGATGGTTGGCTACGCCAAGGAACACGCCGAGTTGGAAGAAACGGTCCATACCTACCGCGATTTTTTGCGTGTGCGGGATGAGCTTGTCGCAGCCCGGCAGATGCTGGAGGAAGAAGAAGATGCTGAGCTGCGGGAGATGGCGCGGGAAGAAGTGACCCGTCTGGAAACTGAACAGGAACGGCTTGAAGCGCGGCTCCGACAGTTATTGTTGCCCAAAGATCCGCGTGATGATAAGAACGTCATCGTTGAAATTCGCGCCGGCGCGGGAGGAGATGAGGCCGGGCTGTTTGCTGCCGACCTTTTCCGAATGTACACGCGCTATGCCGAGCAGCAAGGTTGGAAAACTGAACTGATCAGCGAAAACCGTACCGGTATCGGCGGCTTTAAAGAAGTGATTTTTGGCGTTCAGGGCAAGGGGGCTTACTCGCGCCTGAAGTACGAAAGCGGCGTCCATCGTGTCCAGCGCGTGCCGGTTACGGAAGCCAGCGGACGCATTCACACGTCTACGGCTACGGTCGCTGTGCTGCCTGAAGTGGATGAAGTCGAGGTCAAAATTGACCCTAAAGATCTGGATATTACGACCTACGGTTCTTCGGGACCGGGGGGACAGCATATGCAGAAAAACGATACTGCCGTGCGCATTGTTCACAAGCCCACTGGCATCGTCGTGAGTTGCGAAAACGAACGTTCCCTGACCCAGAACAAAGAACGGGCCATGGCTGTGTTGCGGGCGCGGCTTTATGAGATTGAACAGCAAAAGCAGACCGAAGAAATTGAATCGGCCCGGCGGGCCCAGGTCGGTACGGGCGAGCGCAGCGAAAAAATTCGCACCTACAACTACCCCCAAAATCGCGTGACTGACCATCGCATCAACATGAGCGTGTATAACCTCCCGGCCGTTATGGATGGCGCCATTGACGAGTTCATCGAAGCGTTAGCGCTTGATGATCAAACCCGGCGTCTGGCTGCTGCCAACGAAGAAGCAGCCTGATCCTGATTGATGG
>DAOTZR010000215.1:0-2116 GCA_034434315.1 Anaerolineae bacterium | reverse complement strand
AGTGGCTTCAGATTACTGAGGCTGCCTATGCCTTGTTCCAAGCTATCGTCTTTGCATCTACCTGACTATGTCCGAACTCACGTCCGAACCCCAGAATACCAACCGTTGCTTTTTAGTTTGCTTATGTTAGAATGTCTTTCTAAAGTTTGATGAGCTAAGGAGAAAGAACTTATGAAGCAAAAAATCCTGGTGCTGCTGTTGGTCGCTAGTGCTTTGGTGCTCAGCAGTTGTGCCCGAATCACCGGCTACACCGCTCTGAATGCCGAAGCACCCTCCGTCGCCCATCCCGACGGCTTGAAAATCCGCATCAACCCCGCTGAGGTGCAGGGGCTAAGCGTGAAGCTGGAAAGCATTCCTCTGGATCAGTTTCTCACCGGAGAAAAGGGCGTCTTTCTTGCCGCCCGCCAGGCCCTGCCTGAACACCTGACGCCTAAGAGTACCTACTACCTCATCCAGACGCGCGGCAGTAAATCTGGTCCCGCCACCCTGGAAGTTGTCATTCCCGATCAGGCCGAACCCTGGGAAGCCCTGGCCCTTTACACCTTCGACGGCAAAGCCTGGCAAAAACTGCCCTCTTACCTCGATGATGTCCGCGAGATCCTCGTCGCTGATGTGCCGGCCTTGCCCTCCAACGTCATGGTGATGCAGGTGAGCGCTGTTCCCCTGGTCGTGTACGCCGGAACAGAGCTGCTCCCGGCAGCACAGCCTGACCTGAGCGCGGTCAATGCCTGCGATGCGGCGACGCTGCTTCTGCAAAACGATGGTTCCATCAAAACCAGCGCCCCGCTAGGAAGCTGCACCAACCTGCCCCGTGTCCTGACGGTGCAGAACTGGGTGGCCAGAAGCGCACCCGATGTCCAGACTGTGCAGCGCATCCTGGACGATTCCCTTTCTATGGAATCGGATCGGGAGGCGCACATTAAGCGTCTGGCGCAGTTGACGCAGCAGGGCGGCTATGCCGGCCTGGTGTTGGATTACCGCGGCCTCCCCGCTACTGCCCAGGAGGGGTACACAACCCTGGTCCAGGACCTGGCCCAGGCGCTTCACGCGCAAAATGTCTGGCTGGGAGTCGTCCTCACCCCCCCGGCTTTTGATGAAGTCGGAACGCCCGATTATGCCGGATACGACTGGCGCGCTTTAGGTCAGGCGGTGGATCAGGTGCGCCTGCTGATGCCGCTTCTCCCCACCGCTTACGAACCCGAAGGCGAGGCCATTTACCTCCTGAATCTGGCTTTAAGTCAGGTGGAGCACCATAAACTTTACCCCATCTTCCACGTTCTGGCCACGGATGGGGAACGTCTGGAATCATCGGATACGGTTGTGCGCTATCAGGGGCGGATCAAGCCCCTCCAACCCCTACCCGACCGCGTCCTGGGGGGAACGAGCTTCGTTTTCAGCCTGGATAAGCCCTTCACCAGTACCACGCACCTGCCCACCGGCGCTGTTGCGTTGCCCGCTATGGACCGCATCTACTGGATCGGCACCCCGGAATGGCTCTGCATGCGCCTGGAGCTGGTTCAGCGTTACCACCTGGGCGGCGTGGTCCTGGCCGACTGGCTGGACGAGGGCCATCTGCCCGGTCTACCTCAGGCCCTGGCACGCTGCAAACGGGGCGAGTCCCTGACCCAGACAAGCACCATCACCTGGGTCATCACCGCGCCCGATGGCAGTACGAGCGAGGTGCATACTCCCTTCCAGCAACCAATGTTCAACTGGACGGCACCGGAGCAAATGGGCAAGTTCCGCATTGGCCTGCTCCTGGCCGGTGTGGACCGTGGCAGCGTTACCGTGAATGTCGTCGTGCCCACGCCGACCCCGCAACCTACAGCGACGCCGCTGGCGACACCCACCCCGCGCCCCACGCCAACGCCCAACATCAAGTACGAGGCCACATTCGTCACGGATGTGACTATCCCCGATTACACCCGCCTGGATCCGGGTACAACCTTCGTCAAAACCTGGCGGGTGATGAATATCGGCAATCTGCCCTGGCCCGCTAACACCACCCTGGTTTTCGGCTTAAATAAACGTGAGGGTTTACCTGATCACAAAGGATGAGTACTTTTACGTTCAGGTTTATGTGGTAAAGTTCCCCCTTTGGTATGCATCTGGCGTT
>DAOTZR010000214.1:0-2715 GCA_034434315.1 Anaerolineae bacterium | reverse complement strand
GTTCAGACGACTGGGAAACTTAAAGTTAAAACGTTTCTCGACATGGCAAAGTTCCCTGGACAGCTCTTATGAAGTTTTAAAATTTAAATTCTTAAAGTCATTTGAAACAGGATGCGCTCCAGCTCCTCAGAGCCGGGGTTGAGATTTCTTACGGGCCTGGCAATCCGAGTGGCCAGGGTTGCGCTCCAGGCTGGCCTCTGGCACAGATAGCTGACCGTCCCCTGGCATCAGATGGGGTGAGATGGAGAGCTGTAAAACGCCCGGTAGCGCTGCGGCTTTCCAGGCTAAAGCCAAAGCCATTCCAGGCCCACACGCTCACCGCCGAGGCGGGTCCATTCCGCCCTGTGGCATAATCGGTCTCCAGGGTGACCAGTTCGGCACGACCATCGCCATCCACATCCCCAACGGCCAGGGCGCTGAAGGGAATGGGTAAAGCGGATCCGGCCCACACTTCCCGATAGCTGCCCTGGCCGTCCGGCAGGATGACGATGATGTGGGCGCTGGCCCCCAGCGCGTCACGATACTGCGCCAGAGGGCTGGCCCCTTCACGCCAGCGCATGATGGGCCAATCGCGCCAGGGCCGCCAGACCAGCAACACGCATTCGGGGACGGCATCACCGGTCACATCGGCATAAAGCGCGGCCCGGACGTCCCAGGCGGCGGGATAAGCAGCGGTAGGACAGACGATCAGCGGCGCGCTCTCGCAAATCCAGGTCCGCCGGGCCTGGAGGGCCCCATCAACCAGGTGATAACGGGTCCAGGGCGGCTGCCATCCCCCAAACAACACCACCCCCAGAGCCAGAGCCAGCCTGAGCCAACCCTGCTTCAACGCAGGAAACGCAGAAGGGTGAGAATCCAAAGACCCAGGCCCAGGAATAAGGCCTGGTAACTGCGGCGAATTCTGAGAAATTTGCGTTGGGTAATGGCGGAAAGAGCGTAAAGCTCTGAAAATAACATGGTTTCCAGGTCGGCGGGGGTGAGCTCGCGCAAGCGCACAGGCAGGTCCTCTTCGCGGAGGGTGAGGATACTGGAGAAGTAGAAGAAATTGAGCCGACCAGGCGGGTTCACTTTGGGCATGAGCACGGTCAGACAAAGGACAAGGGCAACCAGCAGGGCCGCAGCCGCCAGCAGGGTGAGAAACCAAATCAACCAACGGCCATCAGCCGGGGCCGTGACAAAAATGCCAATAAGCAGCAAGGCCTCCAGCATTAACGTAGCCTGGGCCCTGGCATCGGCACGGTCCAGTTGGTGCTCCACATGGCGTAAGAGAGTCCATCCCCAGTCAGTGGGCTCGGTCATAGTCACCTCCTTAATACGACCCTATTGTAGTGCATTCAGCCGATAGTACAACTTTCCATGCGAAGCGGACTGTTCAGGCAGTTGCAGCCTGTCCACCGGGCTTATCCTGGTCAGGTTTCGGATAAGCCCATCGTTGGGAAGGCATACCAAAGTCCTATTGGTCGTATCAGTTCATTTTAAGGCCATTCCATTGACACATTTTGACTCCTGGTTAAAATTAGAAAAGGTAGTCTTTCGGGACTGCACTCCACAATCCAAAGGAGGTGATGCAATCGAAGACGGATACAAGTGCTGGTTGCAGGTTACACCAACAGTCTCAACAAATCTGACTTTTAAGGAGGAGATGTACCATGCGTACTAAGGCTTTGTGGATTATCCCCGTAATTGTCGCCCTGTTGGTCATGACAGGCTGCGGTGGCGGCAAGCCTTCCTCGGTCAAAATCGCCATTCTGGCCCCTCTGAGCGGTGCAACCGCAACCTTCGGTGCTTCTACGCGCGATGGTGCTATGCTGGCCATTGAAGAGTGGAACGCCAAAGGCGGCGTGAATGGCGTCAAGATCGAGGCCGTTGTGGAAGACAGCCAGTGCGAAGCCGAGCCGGCCGTGAGCGCCGCGAACAAGGTCATCAATCAGGATGGCGTGAAGTTCATCATCGGCGAGGTCTGCTCGAAGGCTTCCATCCCCATCTCCGAAATTGCGACCAGCAAGGGCGTGCTCCAGATCAGCCCCACCTCCACCAACCCCAGTGTTACGGTAGACAAGAACGGGGCGACCAAGCCCACCATCTTCCGTGCCTGCTTCATTGACCCCTTCCAGGGCACGGTAGCGGCCAAGTTTGCGCTGAACACGCTGAAGGCCAAGACCGCGGCTGTGCTGCTCGATCAAGGCAATGACTATGTGCGCGGTCTGGCGGAGTTCTTCCGCGATGCCTTCGAGGCAGGCGGGGGCACCATCGTGGTTTGGGAAACCTACACCGGTGATGACCAGGACTTCTCCGCGATTCTGACCAAGGTCAAGGAAGCGAACCCGGACGTGCTCTATCTCCCGGACTATTACAACAAGGTGAGCATGATCGGCGCGCAGGCCCGCGAGAAGGGCATCACCGCGCCCTTCCTGGGTGGTGACGGTTGGGACTCCTCTGACCTCGACCGCAAAGTGATGGCGGGTGGTTATTACACCAACCACTACTCCTCCGAGGATCCCCGCCCAGAGGTGAAGGGCTGGGTTGAGAAGTATCAGGCCAAGTACGGCACCGTGCCAGACGCACTGGCTACCCTGGCTTACGATGCGGCGCAGGTGTTGCTGCAGGCAATGGAAAAGGCCGGCAGCTTCGATCCTGCCAAGGTCGCGGAAGCGATGGCTTCGGGTACCTTCTCTGGTGTGTCAGGGCAGATTACCTACGATCAGTATCACAACC
>DAOTZR010000213.1:0-5388 GCA_034434315.1 Anaerolineae bacterium | reverse complement strand
AGTAACCCCATCAACGAAGTATAAATGCGCCGTTTAAAGCCACCCCAGACGCCTAACACCAGCCCCCCCGCGATGATGCCAATGCCCCAGGCCGAATCCATCCAACCCAGATGGAGCGCGGTACCGCCGAAATGGCCCTGGACCAGGAGCGGCAAAAGCGAAAAGCCGGGGTTGAGCAGGAAATTGATCAGGGAAGCCAGAACCAGTACCAGGAAAAGCCCGCGCCAGGACCAGATGTAGCGAAAGCCCGCGTAGATGTCATGGAACAGGGTGATGCGCCGCGTCCCCGCGGCTGCAGGCTGGGGAATGGGGATGAAGAGAAGCGGTCCGACAGCCATGAGGGCCGTGCCAACGTCGAGGCCCAGGATACCCGAAAGCGGCATAAGGCCCAACAGGAGCGCTCCTAAGGGCGGTGCGACAATGCTCATCAGGCCTTGCAGGGTCTGATTCATCCCGGCAACACGGGGCAGGTGCTCACGGGGAACCATCAGGGAGGTCGAGGCCTGCATTGCCGGCCAGTGAAAGGCCCCGGCCAGGGCCCGCAGGAACATGGCCAGATAGATGTGCCAGGGCGCTAAGACGCCGAGCCAGGCAATCCAGGCCAGGCCCAGGGTGACCAGGGCGATCAGGCTATCCGCCAGAATCATGACCTGACGCCGCGGCCAACGGTCTACCAACGCACCGGCGACAGGCCCCAGCACAATGGATGGGAGCATGGCTACCATGGAGGCGGTAGCCAGCACGGTCGCCGAACCCGTGCGTTGGGTGAGCCACCAGACCAGGGCAAACTGGACCAGACTGCTGCCCAGGAGCGAAAAGGCCTGCCCAATCCAGATGGTGAAAAAGCGCGTTTGCCAGTGTGGTGTCATGGCATCATCTCCTCTTAAAATATTAATCAAGAACTTAATTATTTTAAATTAAAAATCAAATTTTGTCAATTTTTAATAAGATTTGAAAATTCATCCCGTTTGCATGTTGCTCCAGTTCTTATACAATAAAAGAGCCCGTTGGGGGTAGCCCCAAATCACATTCATTGCATATGAGGAGGTCACGGATGGTTGGTCGCAAACGCTGGTTCCTTGTCACCCTGTTTCTGGTCGTGAGTTTGCTCCTGGTTCAATGCACGCCCAAGGCTACGCCTACGCCAAAGACGTTCCGGGTTGCCTTCGTGTTTGTCGGTCCGGTTGCGGATCTGGGTTGGAGCTATGCCCACGATCAGGGTCGCCGCGCTCTGGAATCTATCCCCGGCGTCGAAACGGCCTATCAGGAGATGGTGCCCGAAGGACCGGATGCGGAGCGCGTGATTGAGCAGTATGCCCGCGAGGGCTTTGATATGATTTTCGCCACGTCCTTTGGCTACATGGATTCCGTGATGGCCGTGGCGGAAAAATATCCCAACGTCCGCTTTGAACACGCCACCGGTTACAAGACCGCCAACAATGTGGCGATTTACGATGGCCGCGGTTACGAGGGCTGGTATCTGGCCGGTATCGTGGCCGGGCGGATGACGAAATCGAACATTTTGGGGTATGTGGCGCCTTACCCCATTCCCGAAGTGGTCCGCAACCTCAACTCCTTCACCCTGGGGGCCCGTTCGGTGAATCCGCAGGTGAAGGTCCGCCCGGTGTGGATTTTTAGCTGGTACAATCCACCGGCGGAACGCGAGGCGGCGCAGGCATTGCTCGATGCCGGCGCGGATGTGATCGCCCGCGAAAGCGATTCGCCGGAGCCGGACAAGCTGGCCGAAGAGAACGGTATCTACGCCATCGGCTATAACGCTATTTCTTACGATGTTGCCCCCAATGCCCTGCTCACGGCGCCGGTCTGGAACTGGGGCGTGTACTACAAGCAGACGGTCGAGGCGGCGATGAAGGGCACCTGGCAAACCCATGCTTACTGGGGTCACATCGCGGATGGTGTGATTGACCTGGCGCCCTTCAATCCCAAAGTCCCGCAGGCTGTACAGGATGAGGTCAATACCATCAAGCAGAAGATTATCGCCGGCACCTTCCACCCCTTCACCGGCCCTATCAAGGACAACACTGGGGCCCTGCGCGTCGCCGCCGGGGAGGTGATGACGGATGAGGCCCTGCTCTCTTTCGACTGGCTGGTCGAAGGCGTGGATGGTACTATTCCCAAATAACCGCCTTGCGGATTAAACCGGTGGGCGTAGGAGCGAAACCCAATTTTCGCCCCTGCGCCGCCCTCTCTCTCGATGAAGTTTCTGGCGTCTTTCAACCAGGTGGACGTTACGATGTTTAAATTCAGGCAGGAGGACCCATGTCCGAAACTAAACCCCGACTCGATTACGGCAAGACGTTCCTGATAGGCTTTGGCTTTTTTGCTGTCAGTGTGATGTGGAAACTGTACAATGACTATGTGCCCATTTTTCTGCAGGCCGGAAATCCACTTTTCCAATCCCAGACTAAAGCCGCGGGATTTGGCCTCGGCCCGACGATTACCGGTTTCCTGATGACCCTGGATAACCTCGCCGGTCTCTTTCTGCTCCCTTTAATCGGCATGTGGAGCGATCGCATCTGGGTGGAAAAACTGGGGCGCCGCAAACCGTTCATTGTCACGCTGGCGCCCATTTCCATCGCTGCTTTTATCGCTATTCCGATTATCATCCGTGGCATTGATCCGATCCTGAGTGGTCAAACGGATGCGCTGCGCGGCACGCTGGCGCTCTTCATCATCGCTATCGGGCTGTTTATCTTGACTATGGCCGGCTTCCGCACCCCCGTCATCGCTTTGATGCCCGATCTCACGCCCTCTCCCCTGCGCAGTCAGGCCAACGGCATCATCAACCTGATGGGCGGACTGGGCGGCATCATCATTACCCTGGTCGGCGCTCAGCTTTATGGGATCAGTATCGTGGCGCCCTTCATCGTCGGTGGCCTGTTGGTGGCCATTGCCGTGTTGCTGCTGGTCTTTTTTGTGCAGGAACCGCGCACGCTCGACGCAGCTCCAGCGGAGGATGCCGAAGGCGTGAGTGCGTTGCGCGGGCTGCGCGCCGTGCCCCAAGCCTACCTGCCCAGTCTGCTGGCACTGCTGGCCTCTATTTTCCTGTGGTTTGTCGGCTACAATGCCATCGAAACCTTTTTCACCTCTTACGGCGTCAATATCCTGCACATTAAAGAAAATCAGGCCTCGATGCTTTCGGCTATCTCTTACGTCACTTTCATCCTGTTTTCGATTCCCAGCGGCTTTATCGCCACCCGCCTGGGACGCAAACGCACCATCACCATCGGCTTGCTGGGCTTCGCCGCCCTGCTCCTGGTAGGTTATCTGGTCCCCAATATCATCGTCATCGGGGCGGCTCTGGCCCTGGGCGGCATGGCCTGGTCCCTGGTGAACATCAACAGCCTGCCGATGGTGATTGATACCGCGGCCAGCGACGCGCACATCGGCACCTACACCGGCCTGTACTATGTGGCCTCACAACTGGCGGCCATCACCGGCCCGATTCTTAACGGCGCGCTTATTGAAGGCACAGGGAATTACGGCATGGTGCTGCTGATGCCGGTGATTTTCTTCCTGCTGGCTGCCGGCACGATGCAAAAAGTCACGCGCGGCGAGGCGCGCTGAGCCAGACCTATGGACCTGCTCTATTGGGATGAACAGGGTGAGCTGCAGGATGTAGCAAACGTCCTGCAACTTTCCACGCTGTTGCAAAGTGGCAAGGGCCGGGTATGGGTGGACTTCGCCGGAGATGCGGACGCGCTGGTCGAACCCCTGCTGCGGGACGTTTTCGGCTTCCATCCCCTGGCGATTGATGACGCTTTGCGTGAGTCCCACGTCCCCAAACTGGATGACTGGGGCCGCTACTTGTACCTGGTTTTCCATGCGCCGCACCTGGACAATGCAAGCTGGAACCTGCAAGCCCTGGAACTGGATGTGTTTGTGGGTGAACATTTTCTGGTCACCCACCACGACCAGCCCCTCGACGTTGTAGCTAAAGTCCGCGACCATCTTTTGCGCGATAAGCGCCTGCGCCAGCGCGGAACGCTCTACATCACCTACCTGCTGATTGACGAATTGATCAGCCAGACCATGCCCCTGTTCGACGCCATCGAGGAAGAGGTCGAAACCCTGGAAAATACCCTGTTCACCCGTACCGAACACGGAACCCTGGAGCGCCTGTTCACCCTTAAGCGAACCTTGCTCACCTTGCGGCGCATGTTGCTCCCCGAGCGCGAAGTCCTCAACCGCCTGGCCCGCGGCGATGCCCTGATCGTGGGCACGGAAGACCGCTATCTCTTCCGCGACATCTACGATCACCTGGTGCGCCTGAATGACCTGAACGAAAGCCTGCGCGACTTGATCGGCAGCGCTCTGGATACTTATCTTTCTGTGGTCAACAACCGCATGAATGAGGCCATGAAAACCCTGGCCGTCATCACCACCATCTTCATGCCCTCGTCATTCCTGGCCGGATTTTTTGGCATGAACTTCTTCACTCCCAATGGTACCCGCATGGGTGTTGCCGGCCTGCGTGAATTCGTCCTGGTGCTCATCGTGATGATAGGGGCGGTCACAGGCATGATCAGATGGATTCGCCGGCGCGGTTGGTGGTGAGTGTTGATCCCCAGGAGCAATCAGCTATGGAAATTGAAACCAAATTAATCATCCCCGATGCTGGTATACTTGCCAGCCTGCGCAGCCTGCGCGAATGCGCTGGCTTCACCCTGGGCCGCCCGCGACGCGAACGGGTTCAGGACGTCTACTTCGACACGTCCGCGCGTCACCTGCTCACTGCAGGCTATGCCCTGCGCCTGCGTACGAGCAACAGCGGCATCACCCTCACCCTCAAAGGCCTGGGCCGACTCCAGGGCGCCGTGCACCATCGCGAGGAGATTGAACAACCCCTGGTGGAGTCTCTCCCCCCTGCCGAATGGCCCGACGGGCCGGTCCGTGAGCGCGTCCAGGCCCTCTGCAGCGATCTCGGCGCCCTGCAGCCCCTGTGCGAAATCCGCCAGATGCGCACTCAACGCCAGGTGCGCAGCGGACGGCGCCCCGTTGCCCTCTGGTCCCTCGACCACGTTGTCCTTGCTGCCGCGCGTAAACGTCTTCGCACCTGGGAGCTGGAAATCGAACTGCTGCCCACGGGGCAGGAAAGCGAACTTTTAGCGCTGATCAACGCCTTACGGGAGCGCTTCCCCCTGCAACCGGAAGCGCGTTCCAAATTTGAACGTGCCCTGGCCCTGGCCCAGCTTCTCACCCTCGACGAACGCCGCCTGTGCCTGCACCTGGCCCAAACGGCCCCGGCGCGCTACGCCCAACGCGCGCGCCTGCTCCTGGCCCTGGATAGCGGGGGCAACGGGCGCGAAGTCGCCCAGCAGCTTGGTGTGAGCCTGGGAAGCGTGTACCACTGGCGCGACGCCCTGC
>DAOTZR010000212.1:0-12261 GCA_034434315.1 Anaerolineae bacterium | reverse complement strand
CCAGCGCGGTTCGGTTCCGGTTGGACTGAGCCTGGACCAGACTACGCCGATTGTGCCATCCTGACTCTGGGCCATACCGCTGTAACGATTATACCCGTTAAAGCTGAGTTGCAGGGCCGGCTCCCCGTTCGGCCAGGCCGGATCGGCGTAAGCTGCCTTAAGTCCCAGGGCCAGGCCCAGGGCGAGAGCTGTCGCCAGCAATACAACTGCCAAAGTCCGTGCCATTTCTTAAATCTCCTGAAGCAACAGGTTTACATTCGTGGTGATCGTGTTCGGGTTGACCGTAATGCCGGTAAGAATAGCACGATAGAGTTTCTCCGTACCTCCGATGAGCAAACGGGCGCGACCTTCAACTGTGTAAGTTCCCGGTGCCAGCCGCAGGTCTGTGGTGTAAGTACCATCCGGATTTGATAATCCGGACCACACCAGGCGACCTCCAGCATCATAGATATAGACCGCTACGTTTCCTTGAACCGATGTTTCGATATAGGTGGTTCCGGCGATGCCGCCGGGGTTGGGGGGGATCGCCACGGTCGGTGTCGGCGTAGGCTGGGGATTGTCCAGCTCTATCAACACGGTCAGGGGCGAGCTTAGGTTATTGCTTTCGTTCGATTCGACAATCTGGTTCCAGGTGTCCACCATGGCCACGATGGTGTGGTTCCCCAGCGTTGCAAAGCCATCAGGAACGCGCATGTTGAAACTGATGGCCGTATTAGCCGGCAGACCGTTGACCGCCACATAATCCACACTGGCATCCACATAGGGGTTAGGATTGGCTTTGTCTACAAACAGATCTACCCAGAACAACCTGACAATATCCGCTGTGCCGATGTTCTTGATGGTCACCTGAACCGTAATCGGTCGGAACGTTCCCAGGGGTGGCGGAGGGCCGACCAGACTGACGGACTCTACAATGAGATCGGGGTAACCGACCGGCGTAGGCGAAGGGGTGGGGGTGTTCGTCGGCGTTGGCGTTGTGCCGCAGGGAGAGGCGTAAAAGGTCGAATATTGGGCGCCTCCAGAATACGAACCATTGCTTTTTTCCGTTCGGACACAAAGCTCGCTCCCGCCTGAAGGCATGGAGAATGAGAGGCTGTAACTCCAGGTGCTACCGTAACCGGTTTTAGTGGCGATCTTGGTGCCGGTATTGCAGGTGCCCACGTAAAATCCCAACTGCTTGTGGTTGCCGCCGGTAGGCCAGCCGTTGTAGCCGTTAAACGTGATGCTGACGGACCCACTGGAACCGCAATCAGGATTGATGGTGAAATAAGGCTGCGCAGGTGTTGCTGTCGGGGTAGCAGTCTGGGTCGGCGTAGGAGAGGGGGGCAGGGTTGGCGATGGGGTGGGCGTGGGCGTGTTTCCCGCTACTGTAGCCAGGTCCTGTTGTCCGTACCCCTGCACCAGCACCGTGTAACCGGGTTGCAGGCTTCCGGCGGGAATGTTGAACGTAAAGGTCCCGTTGGGCTGGACCCAGGTTGTGTCCTGATAGCCGCTCTGGACGATACGGAGCGTAACCTGGTACCCCGGATGGGCGGTGCCGCTGATCTGCGTGGCATTGGGATTCACCGGCTCGGTGATGACAATGGGCAGAAGGGTGAGCGGGGTGGGCGTAAGCGTGGGGGTCGGTCCGCCCGGCGTAGGTGTTTTCGTCGGCGTAGGTGTCAGGGTAGGGGTATAGGTCGGTGGCGGAGTATTTGTCGCCGTCGGTGGAATGGGGGTAGCCGTGGGGGGCACGGGGGTAGCTGTAGGTTCGCCACCTCCGCCACCTCCGCCACCGCCACCTCCACCGCCTCCGCCACCGCTTCCGGTGTTGGAAGCCTGGATCGTGCGTGCCGAAACCAGGGAAACCGGGTAGCCACTGGGGGCAAAGGGCTGGAAAATCGGAGTGATGAGTTGGACAGTGTGTTGAACCTGGACCCGTACTCGCGCTCCGGCTGCAATTTGGGCCGGATTGTCGAAAGGTGTTGTGCCGGGGCCTAAATCATACCTGACGGTGACTACGACCTGGGCGGGATCCACCAGGACGAGCTTGTCCAGGACTTGTTGGCGGATCTGATTGGTATCCAGAGGATTAACGATGCCATAGCGCGCGCCCTCACGGGCGCTGTTGAACAGATTGATGTAGATAAACAACACCCGTCCAAATTCCAGAATCCCAATCAACATAAAAAGCAGAATGGGCAAGAGGAGCGCAAACTCCACCAATGCCTGACCGCGCCGTTTTAAAATAGTCTTCATAATCTCCTCCTCGTTTGCCACTTTTGGCCAAGAGGCTGAAGGTCGTGACCTTGGTGTTGGGGAACAAGGTCCTGCAACCTCTTCCTCTATTCTACCAGAAATTTGTGATGAAACTATAGCGCTTTAGTTCTACATGAAAATTTACACCAGCTTTATGGGGGAACCTTGTCTACCATTGGAAGTCGGGGTGAAATCGCAGATGGGATCGGCGTGAATCTTTCCAGCGGAATATCTACCTGCCTTATCCCGAAGAGACTACAAGACAGATTTTTTTGGGGGGTCTAATTCACGCACGGTAATCGGCAAGAGTGTAGCGCGTTTCCCCTAAAGGGGCGAACGGGGGCTTTAAGCATGGGTTTTGCCGACGGCTTCGCCGCCGCAAACCCTATGCTTAGTACCCCCCTTTCCTCTCCCAATTTTGGGAGAGGAGAGGGGGCAAGGGTGTGAGGTGAGGACCAAAGTCAGCGCCACCAGGCACCCAGAACTATTCATGTTGAAAACAGCAAAATTCAGTTTAACAAGCTGCAGGTAGTTACCCGCCGGACCTGACATGGATGTAACTGAGCAGTGAAAAAAGACGATTTATAATAAAAGTTACTCTCGAACCGAATTCAGGAGTTCAGCAACGGCGACCAGGACCGAACTACAAACTCTGGCCTTACGCGCTTCCCAAGGGGACGCACAGGCCTTAAGTGACCTCTACGAGGCTTGCGTAGAGGCGGTTTATCGTTACATGCTGTATCGGGTTGGGGATAGGGCTTTGGCTGAGGACCTGACGTCCGAAGTTTTTGCCAGCGTCATCACGTCCATTCGCCATTACGAGGAGCGCGGCCTGTCTTTTGAGGCCTGGCTTTTTCGCATCGCACGTGCGCGCCTGGCCGACCATTTTCGTCAGCAGCAGCGGCGTCCGGCCCAGGTTCCACTGGATGACTGGGAATGGCCTGATGAGGACGAACTGGATGATGGACCCGATCCCGCCCTGAGGCAAGCGCTGATGAGCCTGAGCGCCAACGAGCGTGAAGTGGTGCTCTTGCATTTTGGCAGCGGTCTGGACCATGCGCAGATGGCGGCAGTCCTGCACACCAGTCCTGTCGCCATTCGGGTGCGTCTGCATCGCGCTTTGCGCAAACTGCGCGAAATCCTTGAACATCGGGCGCAAACAGAATCCCATCCAAAGGGAGGACGACCATGAAACACAAAATGATGTCTGAACAGGCTTTAGAACAACGGCTGCAACAGCTTGCCCGGCCCGGCCTGACCGCCGGGCGGCGCCAGGCTATCTGGCAACGCGCCCAGGCTAAAGCCAACGCGCAAGCGGTCCGCCAGCCGGTTTTACCGGTGATGCGGCTACTGCGTCCCGCGGTAGCTTTCATTTTTTTGCTTACCTGCCTTTGGGGCGCGACGGAGGGCAGCGCCTGGCCGGGTACGCCTTTGTACGTACTCCGGCGTGAGACCGAAAACACTTTCCTGGCTTTTGTGCCGGTTGCAGAACAGGGACCATGGCGCCTGGAACTGCTCACACGGCGCATTCACGAGCTAACCCGACTGGTGGAGACACAGCGCAGCGTACCGCCTGAGCTGTTGCGGGAGATTGAAGCCTCTCTGTGGACCCTGAGCACCTATCCAGACCTGTGGGGGCTGAATGCGGGTCAGGTGCTGGCTTACATAGAACACGACCGGCAAATTTTCCTGGACATGGCCTTGCGCTATCCCAATTTGCGCGAGGCGGTTCATCTCCTCACTGTCTCCAGTCTGGCGCGCGATCGGTTATGGGGAGATTTCATCGAGTGAAGGGATGGCTGAGAGACTTCTTCGGGGGGCGAAAGGATCTTCGCCCCCTTTGATGTTGCCCTGACCCCTGGCCTTCCGCCAGATTGCCTCTACAAATCTACACAGATTGTGCGATAATAATCTTCAGCAACAAGGCATCTTGAAATGAGGCAGGTATGGACTTCGCATTGAATGATGAGGAACGTCAGGCGTTAGTGGATTTTTTACGCGCATTAGTGCGCACCCCTAGTTTTCCGGGTCAGGAAGGTGCTGTTGCGACGTTGGTGATGCAGGAGATGCAACGTCTGGGTTTTGACCAAGTCACGCAAGATCGCGCCGGGAACGTGATCGGCACCGTCGGTACGGACGAAGGCCCCTTACTCATGCTGAATGCCCATATGGACACAGTGACCGTCTCTTCTGCCACTGCCTGGCAGAAAGATCCCTTTGGGGCCGAAATAAGCGACGGTCTGCTATATGGCCTGGGTAGTTGCGATATGAAGGCCGGCCTGGCAGCGGCGCTGTATGCCCTGGCCGGGTTGCGCGCTCTGGGTCTACCACGCCGCGGACGGGTGATGCTGGCTGCGGTGGGGTTGGAAGAACCCGCCGAAGGCACCGGCACGCGCGTGCTTTTTGAGGAAGATGGCATTCGCCCCGATTGGGTGGTTATTTGCGAACCCTCGGCACTGCAGGTTGTGCGGGCGCAGCGCGGGCACCTGGAGTTGCAGCTGGACGTGCTGGGGCGTTCGGCCCATTCCTCCAGCCCCGACCTGGGGGTCAATGCCATCTATGTGGCGGCGCGTGTCATTTTCGGCCTGGAATTGCTGGCCGGCCAGTTGGCGACCGACGCCATCCTGGGACGCGGCGTCCTGGCTGTCACCAACATCCGTTCCGAAGCCGTGAGTCGTAATGCGGTCCCTGACCGCTGTACCCTGATTATTGACCGGCGCCTGGTCGCCGGAGAATCTGAACGTCAGGCTCTGATGGAGATCGAACGGATTTTGACACGGGAAGGGGTTGAGGCACGCCTGTCTGTGATCGAGGACACGCTGCGCACCCATACCGGCGTGACTCTGGTCAGCCGGCGCTCGTCACCGCCCTGGGTTTTTGACGAGCGCCATCCGTTGGTTCAGGCCATGTTGCAGGTGGCGCGTCAGGTTGGATTGCGCTCGACTTGCTCGACCTGGGCCTTTGCTACCGAGGGGGCATATACTGCCGGTGTTGCCGAGGTGCCTACCGTGGGCTTTGGACCCGGCAATCCGGCGCTGGCCCATACACCGGATGAACACGTCGCTCTGGATGAAGTTTTCGCGGCAGCGGCTGCCTACCGGGCCCTGGTGGCACATCTGTTGGGCCCCCTGTAGGCCAACGGCTCCACTGTTGGCCTGCAGGTAACCCGCCGTTTACGACCAGATGCCAACATTTGCGGGACAGGCCGGGCGAGGCTGAGGGGGGCTTTCAGGAGGTGCAGGTTATGGAAGAGTTTCAGGAACTCCGCGTCATGATCGCTGATGATGATCAGGAAATGCGACGCAGCACGCGCCTGATGATGACCTACGTTGACCATGCGCGAGTCGTCGCGATAGCCCAGGATGGGCGCGAAGCCCTGGACCTGGCCAGGCAATACCAGCCCCATGTGGCCTTAATGGACGTGAACATGCCGCAGATGGATGGCCTCTCCGCCATTGAGGTCCTGACCCGTGAAAATCCAGACATGATTTGCATTGTCATTTCGGCTGAGCGGCAGACCGCGACGCTCCAGGAAGCGATGCGGGTAGGGGCACGCGGTTATCTCATCAAACCCTTTACCGTGGATCAACTCCAGGCGGCTCTGGATCATGCACGCAAACTGTTGCGGCAACAGGAGGCGCGCAAACGGCAGGCGGAGCTGGCCCGTCAGCGCGAACAGCTCCGTTACCTGGAACAACTTGCGGCAGAATACGCACGCACCAAACGTACCGATCAACAGGCCCTGGAAGTTTTTGAAGCCCTGGCGGCTTTTCCCGATTGTCAACCGCGCTGGTTGATGGTCCTGGCGATGATTTACGTGGTCCGCAAAGAATGGAGTAAATTGAAAGCCCTGGCTGAACGCCTGGAAAACATGAAGGCCTAAAAAAGGCCGCACCCTGCAAGGATGCGGCCTGAACGTTTTGAATGACTTCAGCCCTCCCGTGATCCACCGCTCTGCGCTTGCTTAAAGGGATCGCCGATTGGCAGCAGGATGTGAATGGTTGCCCCCGGAAGATTGACCTCGTCGTAACCCGGACTTTCGGCCCAGATTTTACCGCCGTGCGCTTCGATAATGCCCAGTGTCACCGAAAGCCCCAGGCCCAGCCCGCCACCTTTGAAGGCCGTTTTGCTGGAACGATGCAGGGATACGTCTTCGACCACGTAAAAGCGCTCAAAAATGTGGCTCAGTTCCTGCGGAGGAATGCCTACGCCCGTATCCTTGACCCACAGGTGGACGTTATCCTCCAGTACTTCGGCATCAATAGTGATGGTTCCTCCATCCGGGGTATATTTGATGGCGTTGCTGACAACATTCCACAAGGCCTGATGCAGGCGGCGCGGGTCGCCCTCGATGGCGGGGGCTTTGCGCAAGCCCTGGCCTAGCTCAAACACCAGTTGGCGCTGGGGGCCAAAACTGCGCAGGTTGTGCAGTACGGATTGAATGACCGAGCTGAGGAAGACCGGCTCGTGAGCCAGATCAAGCCGGTTGGCGTCAATCAGGCTCACGTTCAGAATGTCCTGAATGACCTGCCCCAGGCGATCCACCGCTTCCGCCACCTTTTTCAACAGATAACGCGGACTTCCCTCATCGTCGGCGCTGCCGGGGATGGCCGGATTAGCCAGCAGAATCTGCACATACCCATAAATCACCGTTAGAGGTGTGCGCAGCTCATGCCCGGCCAACACCACAAAGTCCGACTTCATCTTCTCCACCCGCTGGAGCTCGACATTGGCCTTCTCCAGTTCGCGGACTTTTTCCTCCAACCGCGCCACCAGCCGCTGATTATATTCGGTCAGATATTCAGCTTTCTTTTCGGAGGATTCGATGTCTTCACGCATGCCCACCAGGTACTGCCGCACCTGATCGGGGAACCGATCCACATCAATGGGCTTGGGGATATAGCCGTTGCAGCCGGCTACCAAAGCCCGTTCCCGATCGCCTTTAAGCGTGGCGGCGGTGACGGCGACGATGGGGACATTTTCCAAACCCGGAATCGAACGCAGGCGCGTGGTGACCTCGTAGCCATCCATACCGCTGATGTTGATATCCATCAGAACCAGTTCCGGCATTTCCTTGCGAGCCAGCTCAATGGCCTGAATCCCGTTTTCCGCAATAACGACATCGAAGCCCTCGGAAGCCAGAACGCGCTGCACCAGGCGCTGGCTGGCCGGGGTATCCTCGACATACAGGATTTTGGTCATGCCTCCTCCCCTCTCTTCTCATCACCCAGTAAGGCGTGAATATCTTTAAGCAATTCGTCATCCAGGAATGAGCCTTTTTGCAACAGGAGCTGAATTTGTCCCTGAAGGCGGCGCCGCTCCTCGTAACTCAACTCTTTTGCGGTAATCACGATCACCGGGATTTCCGCCAGTTCGGCATCACTCTTCAGTGCATTGATGACAGCGAACCCGTCCATGTCGGGCATCATCAGGTCGAGCAGCACCAGATCCGGGCGGGTTGCGCGGATCAGCTCCAGGCCCGTGCGTCCATCATGGGCTTCCAGGATCTGGAAATCGCCGCGGGTTTGCAGGATGCGGCGCAACAGACGGGCCGCTTCGGGATTGTCCTCAACGATGGCAATGCGCTTGACCCGGTTATCCAGGGTCTCCAATTCGCTTAGCAGGTCCTGAGGCGCCGCCGGCGCCGCGGAGGCGGGGACCGGGGTCTCCATGGCGGACTCAGGTAGCACTTTCATCCACTCGCCCTGCAGCAGGAACTTCTCCACCGGGAAGGTATGGCCTGAACAGTTGACGACGACCGTCTCGTCGCGCTGGATGATGCCTTTGGCGATCAGCCGCATCAGGCCTGCAAAGGTGGCGCCCGCCGCCGCTTCCATGGAGAGCCCCTCAATCTTCGCCAGCATGTGCAGGGCGCGGAACGTCTCTTCATCCGAGACTGCCTCAAACGTTCCGCCATAGGTCCGCACCAGATGATACAGAGCCGTGTAAGCCATCCCTGGCTGGCCGGTGGCGATAGTGATGACCCGCGTGGTGGGGTTGAGCACCGGCTCGGCTTCGGAAAGCCCCTTCCAGTAAGAGCGCACCATGGGCGCACATCCCGAAGCCTGGATCAGGCCCAGCTTGGGCACTTTATCCACCAGCCCCATGCGATAGAGTTCATCAAAGCCCTTCCAGACGCCGATCGGGCCCATGCCGCCACTGACGGACTGCAAATACCAGTCCGGGGCGCGCCAGGGGACACCGGGACGCGCTGGCCCCTGTTCCAGCGCCAGTTGTTCGGCTAACTCAAAGGCGATGGTTTTCATACTTTCGCGCGTCCCGACGTTGCGAATGCCGGTTTCCAGCGCGATATTTTTGTGGCGGGCAAAGCGCTCGGCGACTTTTTTCGTCACATCGTAATTGGAGGTCACCTTGATGACCTCACTCCCGTAAATGGCAATTTCGCGCATTTTTTCCGGAGGAACCAGGCTCGGCAGGAAAGTCCAGAGCTTGATGCCCGCATGGGACGAGTAAGCCGAGTAGGAGATCGCCACGTTCCCCGTCGAAGCCAGGACCAGTTCGGTGATGCCGGCTTCTTTTAGCATGGAGATGACCAGACTGGCCTGACGGTCCTTGAAGGAATTGGTGGGGTTTTGCCTTTCGTCCTTGATGTAGATGTTGGGCGCATTGAGCATCATGCCCAGGTTTTTGGCATGCAGCAGAGGTGTGCCGCCTTCGCCCATCGAGATTTGAAAGGTATCATCCAGGAGGGGGAGAAGTTCGCGATAGCGCCAGATGGTTGGGGGCCGATCGCGCAAAATGCCGGGCCAGAGTTCCCGGATTTTGCCATAATCATAACGCACTTCCATCCAGGTATGACCGCAGGCTTCGCAAGCCGGTGTTGGGGTTCGGTAAGCCTGATGATGGCCGCATTTCCCGCATTCCAGTTCCAGATGCATGGGAATTGCCGATCTTATAATCTGCATAAATCAACTCCTGGATGATACGATGTCAAGCTTCTCCTCATAGAGTAGCATGAATTTCCAGAAGGGCAACTGACAGGGCCTATTTAAGGCATCTACAACTGGGTATAGCGCGAAGCGTCCAGTTCCTGTTCCCAGTCGGTCTGGCTGCGAGGTGCAACCGAGTCCTTTGCCTCCTGAGCCCGCCACATTTCTGCCGCCGCTTCCAGTTCCTGGGGCGAAGCCCGGCGCGTGACACGCCAGCTTTGGCAATGAGGACAGCGGTCGAGCTTAAGCCCTGGGCCGAGATTGAGTCCCCACCAATGTCGAGCGTAAGGCTTATGGCACACCGGGCAGACCGCTCCACCCAGAAGGCCATAGCGCACAGGAATCTCGCCGCTCGTTTCGCGACTTCCCAGGAAGGTCACCAGGGTTCCAATCAACATTATCCCCAGCACCAGGGCCATGACCGGCACAATAATGGCCTGAATCGCTTTCCACGCGGCTTCTCCGGTTACAAATTCGTAATGGCGTGCCGGAGCATAAAGGATTTCGCCTGTGCTCAGGCGTCCCTCTGCGCTGAAAGTGTGCCAGCCCGGAGCGTAAGCGTCGGTGTTGAAACGTGCTTCAAAAGGCGGCATGCTATCCTCGGCGAGCGTTACATCATCCAGCTTGAAGGTGACCTGTTGGAGAGTGTCCGGTCCCTGCACACTGAGCTTGAAGGTCCCCTGGATCTGGCTACCCATGTTGAAGCCCATGAGCTTGTTCACCCGCAGCGTGAGCTGAGAACCGTCTTGCGCCACAACCGGGGCCGTGAGCACCAGACCCAGCCATAAACTTATGAAAATCCACAAGGTCAACCGTCGTCTCATCACGTTACTCCGTGCTGCTTATTTCCAGCGCGTGAGAATCACTTCGCGCTGGAACCATTGGACGCCGACATAGACCAGGCCGACATCAGCTAACAATACTAACCCGGCGGTAAAGAGCATGGTGCGGAAATTCAGGATGATGAGGCCGCTTACTTGCCCTAAAAACAGGAGCAGGAGGGGGACGATGATCACCATGGATACCTGCTCCGCCGTGCGGGGATCGCTGACCCGCGAAGAGACTATCACTGTCAGGCTGACCGAAGCGACGGCCAGCAGGGGCATGATGACGCCGACGGCAAACAACCACATCGGGTCGAGGATGCGGGCAATCAGGGCCGGGCTATGGATCATGAGCAAGGTGCCCAGGGCGAAAACCCCAAAGGAAAGCCAGCCGCCCAGAATGGCGGGAATGACTGCGGCTAAAGCCTTAGCCAGGAATAGCTCCCCGGTTTGAATCGGGGTGGCCAGGAGGGGTTCCAGGCAACGCGTTGTCTTTTCTCCCACGATGCTGTAAGCGGCAATGGCGGTGGGAATGGCCAGAGGCATCAACAGGTACAGGGTCAGGAATTGATTGACGACATAGAGCAGCAGACATTCTTCCCCATTCAAACCGCTGCAGGTGGCCATGAATTGCGCTGGCAGGTCAGTCACGTCCCCTCCGCCAGCAGTACCGCTCAAGCCGCTCATCGCGCGCAACATGATCAAGGGCATGGCCGACAGAATGATGGGAAGGATCACTACACTGAACAGAACGATGCGGTTTTTGAACACCTCGGCCCATTCTTTGGCGATAACGGCGCGAATTTTGCTCACCTGAACCTGACCTCCTCAAGCTTTATCCCGGCCTGGGTTTGACTTTTGGGCTTCGTAAAAGCTTTGCGTGCTACTCTTCAGCCTTCCCTGGGGGCCTGCCTGGCCCATCTGGGTTGGGCCCGGCCAGGGATAGCCGGGCCTTCAGCCGTTATTATGGTAGAAATGCTGAATTTGGCAACCCGAAACCGGGTGTTGCCGCACCTAAGCTGGCAGGACGCTGTCGAGGAAGCTGGCCAGCACTTCGGTTACGGCTTCCGGTTGTTCCTGGGTGCAGATGTGGCCGGCTTCTTTGATGATGGCCAGACGTGCGCCGGGGATGGTTTCAGCCATGGCCTGCGCCTCATGCGGTGGGCGCGAACGGTCCTGCTCGCCGACGACGACCAGGGTGGGTACTTTGATGGAAGGAAGCTGGTCCATGATGGATTTGCGGCCAAAAATCGCCCGTCCCAGAGCTACGATGCTGGGGATCTGTCGCGGCGGTATGGCTGGCAAACTGGCTTTGAAGCGTTGCGCCAGTTCCGGCTGGCGCGTGAAGGTAATATCCGCGAAGAAGAAGGGCAGCGTTGCTTCAGCGATGGGCGGCGGAATCATGCCGGCCTTTTCCACCATGTCCAACATCTGGAAGAAGCGGGCCTGGCTGGCTGGCGGTTCGTCGCCGACGTGAGAATCCATGATGACCAGTGCCGCAACAGCCTCCGGATGTTTCAGGGTCAGGTAGGTGGTCCACATGCCGCCCACAGAAAGCCCGACGAGGGCGAAGCGTTCCAACCCCAGGGCTTGAGTAAAAGCCCAGAAATCCTCAGCCAGAGCATCCAGGCTGGTGGGAATCTCTGGCAGGGGATCGGACTCCCCATGGCCCCAAAGTTCGGGCACAAGGCAACGGTATTTTTGTGACAGGGCGCGTACCTGAGGCTCCCACATCGCTGCGTTCCACAGGTAACTGTGACCAAACACGATGGGGAAACCACTGCCATGGTCCTCGTAAGCCATCTTTTGACCGCGAATGGTTACATGCTTCATGAGTACCTCCGGGTATGAGTTTTCTTCCAGGGCATGGAAGTTTGAACCATACGTGATGTGTGGAGAGTGCTCGACCCCATGGAGAAAATTTGTGTTTTTTGCACAGCATAGATGGGGTGAAAGGTTTATCCTGGGCACACAACCGAAGACAGGACAAACTGTGCTATAAGGCTCTCTCCCATACCAGGAAACCATATGGTGGATACTGGCCTCCAGGCAGACTAATTTTACGGCACTCGCGAAAAATCGCAAAATGTTATTGATTGGCCCCCCCTTTTTGTAACGGCAAAAATGCTTATTTGCTTTGATTGCAGGCCATGATATAATCGCCCCTGTTGGGCGACGCCGCTTCAGGGGTGTCGGTATAAGCAACCTTTGCACTTTTTCAAGGAGGCGCTCTTGATGAGTGAATACGG
>DAOTZR010000211.1:0-14308 GCA_034434315.1 Anaerolineae bacterium | reverse complement strand
GAACGCGCCTGGCTGTGGGCTTTTACGTTTCTGCCTGCGTATTTCGCCCTGGCCGAGGGGCAGATCGGCCCCTGGTTGCTGGTGGGGCTGGTGGGGTTTCTGCTTTTGTGGCGCCGGGGCTGGGCGTTTCGGGCCGGGATGTGCCTGGGGGTGCTGGCATGGAAGCCGCAGGTGGCTTACCTGGTCTGGGTGGCCCTGGCGCTCTGGAGCTGGGAGCAGCGGCACTGGCGTGTCCTGGCCGGGGCGGGGACGATGCTGGCGCTCAGTCTGGCTGTAACGTTGGCCCTGCGCCCGGATATGCTGCCAGCTTACGGGGTTATGCTGCGCGTGGCCGATCCAACGGCCTGGGCGACGCCGGTGCTGGGGAATCTCTTGCGCCTGACCCTGGGACCCGATCAGGCCCGGTGGAGCTTTGTGCCCGCCGGTCTGGGGACGGTGGCGCTGCTCGTGTTGTGGCCGCGCTGGCGCGCTACCTGGACCTGGGAGACGGCCCTGCCCTGGCTGCTCCTCTTCTCCCTGTGGACCGCGCCCCATGCCTGGACGTTTGACCAGGTGCTGGCTGTGACGGCCCTGCTGCCGGCGGTGTTGACCGTGCAGCGCCTGCCGCGTCGGCGTTGGGTTCCTTATCTGGCTGGCTACGGGGCGGTACAGGGCCTGGGCCTGGTGCTGCAAGTGCTGCGCCTGCCTGATTTTTTCTACTTCTGGCAGGCGCCGGCTTATCTGGTTTTGTACGCTCTGGTGCAGGCTGAGGGGCGACGATGGCGCGCATAAACCGGGCGACTTTGTGGCTGGTGTTGCCGCTGGCTTTGAGCTTCATCATGCTGGACCTGGCGCCGCTGCGCGAGGGGGATTTGGGCTGGCATCTGCGCCTGGGGGGGGCGATGGTGCTGGACCGCGCTCTCCCGCAGGTGGACCGCTGGTCGGTGGGCGGGGCCGGCCAGGTGTTTAACGCGGCCCATAGCTGGCTGGCCGATGTGTTGTTGTACCTGACCTGGCGTTACGGCGGCCTGGTGGCTCTGGTGTTGGTGCAGGCGCTGGTGGGAGCCGGGACGGTGGCGCTGCTCCTGGCGCAGTTGCGGCAAAACCTGGCTCCGCCTTACGCTGCGATGCTCGCCCTGCTCGGCCTCCTCATCCTTTACCCCTACAGTACCGCGCGCCCGCAGATAGCTTCGTTTGGCGGTTTGGCGCTCTTGAGCTGGCTTTTGTCGCGCTGGCGCGCGACGCGCGCCGAATGTTTTCTGCGGCCCCTGCCGCTGGTGTTGGGACTCTGGGCCAATCTGCATGGGGCCTGGAGCATGGGGCTGGTGTTGCTGGCCGCGGTCGGCGCGGTGACCCTGATCGAGGCCTGGACGCAGCGCCGGGCCTGGAACGATGTCCTGACCCTGGGGCGCTGGTCCGCCCTGGGCCTGGCCGCGACGCTGCTCAATCCTTTGGGACCGGGGGTGTATCGCTATCTCCTGGTGATGGGGACCAGCCCCATCAGCCAGCGCTATGTGAGCGAATGGCAGCCGCCAACGCTGGCCCAGCGCTTCACTTGGCCCTTCTGGGCGCTGCTGATGCTGGCCCTGGCGGCGGGGCTGGCGCGTCCGCGCCGGGTCTGGCCGGCAGCCCTGCCCGCCATAGGCTTTACTCTGCTGGCCCTGCGCTATGTGCGCATGATTCCCTTTGCGGGGCTGGTTGTGTTGCCATGGATTGGGACGCAACTGGGCGGAGGACGCGGCTTCGAGGCGCAGGATGCGCATCCGCGCCTGACGCGCGCCCTGCTGGGGCTGCTGCTGGCGGGATGCCTGGTGGCTCTGCCTGGGGTGCGTCCGGCGCTGGGGCCGTTGCTTGACCCCTACTTTCCCGAAGCGGCGGTGGCTTACCTGGCGCGTGTGCTGCCGCCGGGGAACGGCGTTTTCACCCTGCCGGAGTGGGGCGGCTACGTCATCTGGCAGCTTTATCCGCAGGCGCGTCCGTTTGTGGATGGCCGGGTCGAGGTGGCGCCGGTGACGGTGTGGGAGGACTATCTGAGCATCGCCCTGGCGCAGCCGGGCTGGGAGGCGCGGCTGGAGCGGTATGGGCTGCGCTGGCTGCTGCTTTCGCGCTCATCCCATGCGGCCTTGAGCGCGGCGGCCCGGCGCGCGGGCTGGCGCTGCGTATGGGGCCATGGGGATGTGGAGGTGCTGGTGCATCCGGCTGTCAGCGTTAGCGAGGTGGAGCCGTGCGCACCCTGAGCAAGGCCTGGGTGTATCTGCGTTGGGCGGTGTTGGCGCTGGCCCTGGTCGTTTTCATCGGGTTGATGCGGGACCGCGCGGCCTGGCTCCTGACGCAACCCAACGGCGACTTCCTGCAATACTGGGCCGCCGCGCGCCTCACGCTGTTGGGCGAGAATCCCTTCATCATGGAGCGGGTGGACGCGCTCTGGCGTGCCGCAGGCTGGACGGAAGCGTGGGCTTTGGTGATGTACAATCCGCCCTGGGTGCTGGCGGTGATATTGCCGCTGGGGACGCTCCCGGCCGGGGTGGCCTGGGCGCTCTGGCAGGCCCTGCTGATGGCGCTGGTCTTCATCGCAGCGGAGTTGAGCTGGTGCTGGTACGGCGGCATGCCGCGGCAACGCTGGGCGGCCTGGTTGCTGGCCCTGACCTTCATGCCGGCCCTCATCGCGGTGCGTTCCGGGCAGATGGGGGTGCTGGTGTTGAGCGGGGCCGCGATGTGGCTGGAAGGGGTACGGCGGCAGCGTCCCTGGCTGGCCGGGGCGGGCCTGGTGCTGCTCAGCTTTAAGCCCCATGTGCTGTACGGTTTTGCCCCGGCGGTGCTGATCGAGGCCTGGAGTCGGCGGCGCTGGCAGCCCCTGCTGACGGCGGTGGTGTGGTTGGGACTGGGCGTGCTGGTTCCGACGCTGGTTCATCCGCCCCTCCTGGGGGAATACTTGCAGGCGGTGCGGGCCAAGCCGCCTGGATTGTGGCTTTCGGCTACCTGGGGCACGTTTTTACGTCTGGCCCTGGGGCCGGAGCGGTTTGCCTTGCAGTTTGTGCCCACCCTGATTGGCGGAGCGCTTTACAGCCTGTACGTCTGGCGGCGCCGGGAGGCCTGGGACTGGCGGGTGGAGCTGCCCGGTCTGGTGCTGGTGTCGCTCATCACGCGGGCGTATGGCTGGACGCACGACCTGGTCACGCTCATCCCCGTGTTAATGGCGGTGGCGGCGCCGGCCCTGCAGGCGGATGGACGCACGCGCCTGGCGCTGGCCGGGGGTTATGCCCTGGCGACGGGGTTGATGTGGGCGGGGCAACTGGCCCTGCCGCAGGGCGATCACTGGCTGGTCTGGCTGCCGTTGTTGTGGGCGGGCTATTATGCCTGGGCGCGTCGGTGTCTGGAGAAAGCTGACCGGACAGGGGCCTGAAAAAGGCTGGGCCGTGTCCACCACGATGAAATTCCCATTGAGGATGAGGTATGAAACTGCGCGTTGAACATCTCTGGCTGGTGGTGATTCTGGCGGCTTTTGGCTTTTACGTCTCGCTGGTGCCCCTGGTGCCCAACGATTTCTGGTGGCACCTCAAGGCCGGGGAGATCATCGCTACAACGGGGCGCATCCCCACCACCAACCTGTTCGCCTGGACCCTGGCGCCAGAGCATCCCTACGTCTACGGCGCCTGGCTGGCGGAACTACTGTTTTACGGCCTGTATCGCCTGGGCGGACTGGCTTGGCCGACGGTGGCGCGCACGGTGCTGGCGCTGGCGGCTTTTGCGCTGGTGGCGTTTGAAGCGCGCCGTCGTAGCGCCTCCTGGCGCATCGCGGCCCTGGTTCTGGTTCCCCTGTGTTTGATGACGCTCAACAACCTGTTAGTGCGCACGCAGAACTGGGCCTGGCTGCCCTTTGTGGGGTTCTGGTTGGTGCTCACGCGCTATCGCGAGGGACAGTTGGGCGCGCGGAGTCTGCTCCTGTTGCCCCTGCTTTTGGTATTCTGGGTCAATGTGCACGGCTCCTGGATTCTGGGACCGGTGTTGCTAGGGCTCACTTTCATCGGCGAGCTGCTGCGCTATGGCGCGCGCCAGCCGGGGGCTCTGCCACGCTCGAAGCTGCTGGCGCTGGCGGGAGTGGGCGTGTTGTGCGGCCTGGCGCTCCTGGTCAATCCGCAGGGGCCGGGCATTGTGGCGTATGTGTACAAGATGATGACGGACGCACCCAGCCAGACGCTCATCGTGGAATGGCAATCGCCTGCCCCGACGGGGATAGCGAACAGCGCGTTTTATGCGACGTTGCTGCTGGGTTTTGGGGCGTTGCTGTACAGTCGCTACCGCCCATCCGTGACCGAGGCGCTGGTCCTGGCGGCCCTGCTCTGGCTGGCCTGGAGCGGGCAACGTTACGTCATCTGGTTTGGCATGGTCTTCGTCCCGGTACTGGCGCAGGCCCTGGCGGAGGGCTGGCCGCGGCTGCGGCGAGGCGAGGGCGGGCGGCCCCTGGTCCTGAACACCTGGCTGGCTCTGGGACTGTGGCTGCCCGTTTTGGCCGTGCAGCCCTGGTGGGTGGAGCGGGTGCCCTTGCCGGAAAGTTACTGGACGTTGGTGTGGCGGAATAAGCCCCAGGGGGCACTCATCGGCGTGGAGACGCCCCTGGATGCGGCGGAGTATCTGCGCACGCATCCAGGCGGACGTCTGTTCAACGAGATGGGCTATGGTAGTTACCTCATCTGGGCCGTGCCGGAGCAGGGGGTTTTTGTGGATCCGCGCGTGGAACTGTATCCCCTGGAGTTGTGGCAGGACTACATCCGCATCAGCCAGGGATTGCGCTATCAGGCCCTGCTGGACCATTACGGGGTGACCCGTATCCTGCTGGATCGGGAGCTGCAGCCAGGCCTGGCCGAGGCGTTGCCGACCGACCCGGCCTGGGAGCTGGAGTATCGAGATGCGCGCGCCGAAATCTGGCGTAAAATAGGGCCTTGAAGGCCTGCCCGACAGGGCCGGCGGGCTTCCACGAGGTTTATATCCGTGAGCATACCCATGGCGGCAATTCCAGCCTTGCAAAGGACAACCTATGGAAAATCTAGAGGGTCGTTTTGAACTGGTCAGTCCCATGCAGCCTACCGGCGACCAGCCCCAGGCGATTGAGGCGCTGGTCCGCGGCGTGCTGCGCGGGGATCGGCATCAGACGCTGAAAGGCGCAACGGGGACGGGGAAGACCTTCACGATTGCGCACGTGATCCAGCAGGTGCAAAAGCCCACGCTGGTGCTGGCGCACAATAAGACGTTGGCCGCGCAGCTCTACGCCGAGTTTCGCGAGCTGTTTCCCCACAATGCGGTGGAGTATTTCGTCTCCTACTACGACTACTATCAGCCCGAAGCCTACGTGCCGCAACAGGACCTGTACATAGAGAAGGATGCGGACATCAATGATGAGATTGGACGCCTGCGCCTGGCGGCGACTGCGGCGCTCATGTCGCGGCGGGACGTGATCATTGTCGCTTCGGTTTCGTGCATCTACTCCCTGGGGAGTCCGGAGGAGTGGGGCAAGGCGACTCTGACATTGCAGGTGGGGCAACGCTTGCGCCGTGAGCGTCTGCTGCGCGATCTGGTGGGGATGCTGTACGAACGCAACGATCTGGATTTCAAGCGGGGGACTTTTCGGGTACGGGGGGATGTGGTGGAAATCCGTCCGGCCTATGCTGAAATTGCCTATCGCCTGTCGTTCTTCGGCGATGAGCTGGAAAGTCTCACCGAATACGATCCGGTTTCGGGGGAGATTCTGGCGCGGCCTACGCAACTCACCCTGTTCCCGGCCAAGCACTACATTCTGCCGCAGGAGCGGATCGAACAGGCCTTGTTCGCTATCGAAAGCGAGCTGGAGGAACAGCTTAAGCGCCTGCGGGAACAGGACAAGCTGCTGGAGGCGCAGCGGCTTGAGCAGCGCACCCGCTACGATATGGAGATGATCCGCGAGCTAGGGTATTGTTCCGGCATTGAGAACTACTCGCGCCATCTGGAGGGCCGCGCGCCGGGGGAGCCGCCCTTCACCCTGCTGGACTTCTTCCCCGACGATTATCTGTTGATTGTGGACGAATCGCACATGACCATTCCGCAGGTGCGGGGCATGTTCAACGGCGATCGGAGCCGCAAGGAAGTTCTGGTAACCTATGGTTTCCGCTTGCCCTCGGCGCTGGACAACCGCCCGCTGACGTTTGAGGAGTTTGAGGCGCGCGTGAATCAGGTGATTTACACCTCGGCGACGCCTGGACCGTATGAGCTGGAGCACAGCACGCAGGTGGTCGAGCAGATTATCCGCCCAACCGGGATTCTGGACCCGGAGATTATCGTGCGGCCTTCCAAAGGCCAGATTGATGACCTGATTGCGCGGATTCAGGAGCGGGTGCAACAGAAGCAGCGCGTCCTGGTGACGACGCTCACCAAGCGCATGGCCGAGGAATTGACCGAGTATCTGAAGCAGTTGAACATCAAGGTCCAGTATCTGCATAGCGAGGTGGAGACGATCGAGCGCGTGGAGATTCTGCGCGACCTGCGCCTGGGCCGGTATGATGTGGTGGTCGGCATCAATCTGTTGCGGGAAGGGTTAGACCTGCCGGAAGTAAGCCTGGTGGCGATTCTGGATGCGGACAAGGAAGGCTTCTTGCGCAGTGCTACGGCGCTCATTCAGACGATGGGCCGCGCGGCACGCCACATCCAGGGGACCGTGGTGATGTATGCCGATAAGATGACCGAGGCCATGCAGCAGGCGATCGAAGAAACCCAAAGGCGACGCGAGATTCAGCGGCGCTACAATGAAGAGCACGGGATTGAACCGGCCTCGATTATCAAGGCGGTGCGCGATCTTACCGACCGGGTGCGGGTAGCCGAGGCCCCGTCCGCGCCGCCTGAACCGGAGGAGTTGGATCCGCAGGCCCTGGAAGAGCTAATCCGCAACCTGGAGAAAGAGATGCGCGCGGCGGCTCAGGCCTGGGAGTTTGAGAAAGCTGCGGCTCTGCGGGACCGGATTTTCGAGTTGCGGGGGGTGCTGGAAGAGAAGGCTCCGCTCTGGCAGCGCGAACGTCATCGGTGGTAAACGGCGATAGGGACCGCCCGGCTTCACTCCGATGTTTCGTCAAGCCAGCGCTGGTCCGCCTGCGCCAGGTAGCGGGCCCGGCGTGTTGCGTCGGTGATGGCCTGCGCTTCGCGGGCGCGGCGTTCCTGGGCCGTGGCGCGGATCATTTCAGCTCGCGGATCATCCAGCGCGCGTAACATGCGGTAGAGCGTGTGGTAAAGCTGGTAAGGCTCGTCAATGCTGTTGACTATGTGCGACTCCAAATGTTCCAGCATTAGCCCGGCATAGCGCCGGACCTCTTCCAGATTACCCTGCTCCAGGGCGATGAAGCCCAGGCCAGCATAGGCGACCAGGGGCAGGTTGACCATGCGGATGCGGTCGCGATAGGTCAGGGCGTGCTGGAAGGTAGTTTGGGCGGCCCGGTAGGCCTGCTGGACCAGTTGCAAGCGTCCCAGATGGAGCAAGGCGGAGACGAAGTGATAAGGGTTGCTGAGTTTTTCGCCCAGGCGGAGGGCGCGCTGGAGGTGCGTGACTGCTTCGGGAAGGCGTTGACTGCGCAGGAGCGCCCAGGCCAGGTCATTCAGGGTTTCGACTTCTTCTGCATGATTGCCCACATCTTCGTGCAAGGCCAGGGCTTTTTTCAGCAGGTCCTCAGCCAGCGCGTAGTCGCCCAACAACAGATGGATGCTGCCTAAGACATCCAGTGTGCTGGCCTCACCACGTCGATTGCGGAGCTGACGGCGCAGGGCCAGGGCCTGTTCGGCCTGTTCCAGAGCCGCTTCGAATTGGCCCTCATTCCGCAAAACCAACGCCAGATTGTGCAGGGTTCCGCTTGCCCCCGCCTGGTTGCCGATTTGATGGTATAGGGTTAGGGCCCGGTTGTAGAAACTTCGGGCTTCCTCGTGATGGTTTTTGTAGTTGGCGACAATGCCCAGATTGTTTAGACAATACGCTTCGCCCTGTTTATCGCCGATGCTTTGGTACAACATGAGGGCCTGTTGGAACAGGTCGGCGGCCTGGGCATCCCGATTGGTATACCAGGCCACAATCCCCAGCGCACGGATGTTATCGGCTTCCATGTGCACCAGGCCGAACTGGCGTGCCAGGCCTAAAGTGTGTTCGAACATTTGCTCGGCCTGAGGATAGCTTTCCTGGCGCAGAGCGATCCAGCCCGCGCGGTGATAAATCTGGACCAGCTCCTGAGTTGGGGCCTGGTCACGGATGTAATTGAGTCCTCGTTCGATCCAGGTCCAGGCTGTGGTATAGTCGTTGCGTTGTTCGTAAATCTGGGCGACTTGCTGACAGATATCGGCTTGCTGGAACTGCCGTGTTGCCAAGGGCGGCATGGTGTTTAAGAGTGTGCGGGCCAGGGTGAAATATTCCAGGGCCTCCTGATCGTTTCCCTCGGCCAGGAGCAGGCGCGCCAGAGATCTCAGGATGGTCAGATGGACATCGTTCAGAGCGGTGCGTTCCGGAGCCTCCATGCGGAGTAATTGATCCAGCGCCTGGCGGTACCAGTGCAGGGCCGTGGCGTGGGCATAGGTCTGTTCCGCATTGTAGGCGGCCAGGAGGCTGTACGTAATGGCTTTGGCATATTCTTCCGCCTGGATGAAGTGCTGGGCCAGAACTTCGGGCGGTATGTCGGTGTGTTGTTCCAGGACCTCACCCGCCTGGCGGTGTAAAATGCGACGGCGCAACGGTCCCAAATCTTCATACAGGGTTTGTTGGACTTCCGGGTGACGGAAGCGCAGGCGCTCCTCCCCTTTGACTTCTTCCAGGAACTGGCGCTCGAAGAGCAGGTCAAGTTGCTCCAGCAGCTCCCAATCATCAATATGGGTCAGGGCTTGCAAATCGCGGAAGCTGAAACTGGGGCCGAGAATGGCCGCCTGGCGTAGCAGGGTCTGGGCATCCTGGGGCAGGAGATTGACCCGGCGCAGGACGGTTTCGCGGATGCCTGGCGGCAGGGTGATCTTGTCGGGGTCGGGGAAGTGCCATACGCCGTCGCGCAGGATGATGTGCCCTTCGTCCATGAGGGTTTTGATGATCTCATCCACATACAGGGGATTACCTGTGGTGTGAGCGTAGATTTTTTCCACCAGGTTTCGAGGCAGCTCCAGATGCCAGATGTGGCGCAGTTGGGTCTCGACATCGTTCAGACTCAGGCGCTCCAAAGCGATGACGCGATAGCCGGGATATTGCCCCAGGTTGCGGAGGATTTCGCTTAAGGAATGGTTGGGATCAAGGTCCGTATCCCGGTAGGTCCCCAGGATCAGCATGGGCCATTCCGGCAAGTTATGGCCCAGCAGGGCCAGAAACTCCAGGCTGGGGGCGTCGCTCCACTGGAGATCTTCCAGGACGATAAACCAGGGGCGTTTCTGGACGGCATGGCGGATAAAAGCCAGCAGGTCGTTTTGCAGGCGTTCATGTTGATTGGCGGCAAGCTCAACCTGAGGCAAACCTTCGGGCAGCATAGCTTTTTTGGTGGGAACAAGCTGGGCCACGCTGGGCAGGTAGGGCTGGATGGATTCGTCGAAAAATTCAGGTGAGACGATGCTGAGATAGGTTTCCAGGAGCTCACGGATAAGGGCATAAGGAGCAGCGGGTTTATTTTCCTCGGCCTGGGCATAAAGCACGATCGGGGCGTTGCTTTGCAGGGCGGCCTGATAAGCCAGGGTGCTCTTGCCAATGCCTTCTTCTCCGGTGATGAACAGGAGCTGGCCATGTCCGCTGGCCGCGCGCTCCCAGGCTTCCAGGATGAGCTTAAGCTCGGCCTGACGTCCGGCCATGGTTTCTTCACGGAGCCATTGCATTTCTTCGACCAAACGCAGCAGGCTGCTGGAGAGGCGGCGGGTTTGCTGCGAGCTGCCATAACGTTCATTGGGGTTTTTAGCCAGCAATTTCAGGATAAGGTGCTCCAGCGAACGTGAGAGGGTTGGGTTAAGCTCCGTGGGGCGGCGAGGCTGGGTTTTGAGGTGCGCCTCCATGATTTCCTGCACGCTACCCGTGAAGGGGAGAACGCCAGTGAACAGGCGATAGAGTATCACGCCCAGGGCGTACAGGTCCACGCGGGCATCGAGGGGCTGCCCCAGGATCTGTTCTGGAGCCAGGTAAGCTGCGTCAAAATACAACAAGGGGGTATTGCGCAGGCTTTTGCCTTCACTAACGCGCCCCAGGCCAAACCCGGTGATGTGCGCCCCGTGTGAGGTGATGAAGATATTGTCGGGTCGTAAATCCCCGTGAATGATACCGCGGTTATGGGTGTATTCCAGGACGCTCGAGATGTCGAAGGCAATCTCTAAGGCTTCTTCGGTGGCGTAAGGCCCTGAGTGACGGGCCAGTACATCAGTCAGGGTATCAGCGCTGATGTATTCTTCTACGATGTAAGTCAGGTTGGGATGGGTCACCCAATCAAAGATTTTGACCAGATTGGGATGGTCCATGGTCATCAGGGTACGATACTGACGTCCCAGGTACTCCAGAGTTTCCGGGCTGAAGGTCGGCGCCAGCAATTTGATGGCGACGGGGCGTTCTTCTTGCAGGTCATAAGCCTTCAGCACAGTTCCTAGAGTCGTTTCGCCCAGGTAACTCTGGATCTGGTAACGTCCATCCAACAGTTGTCCGGGCAGGTGCAGTTGTTCGCGGAGGCGAATGGCCTCATGGGCCGCTTCCAGGGTGGGGTAGATGATAAAGTTGTCCTGATACCCGGCCAGGCGAATGATCAAACGCAGGCGTTCTGAAGGGGAGGTGAGGATGATCGGCATCCCCAGGTTTTGCTGAAAGGCGACGAGAGCTTGCAGACCGCTGGTGCTGAGCTTTTCAACGTGAGAGAGGTCTATGACGGGTTGGCCGCTGAGCGTATTGCGGTCGAGTTTGCGGGCCAGTTGCGCCACACCTTCTTCATCCAGCGTATGGGTGGGTTGGACCAGGGTTGTTTGCATCTCATCGAGGTGACGGATGCGCACAGCGCGTTCCGGGGTCAGGTCGGTGGTGAGGCCTTCGGTGGCAATTTCGATCTCGAAAGTTCCGGCTGCCCCGATCTGGCTCTGGTAGGTGCGGGCATCTTCCAGAATTTGGGCCAGCTTTTTGTCGTCGGTGAGTGGATCGTGGTGGTAGAGATACAGGCGCTTGACGCCGCCAGCGCGGGCCAGATCCACTCCAATCATCGCCGAGCTGTGGCCCCAATCGGTGCGCTGCCAGGCCTCGCGCAGAGTATATTGCGCGTCGAAAATCAGCGCATCGGCCCCGCGGACAAAGGCGATGTAGGCTTCCATGTTTTCGGGAGTCAGGTCTTTGTATTCCACATCCGTCATGTAGACCAGGGTATTGTAAGGGTCACGGATACGGAAGCTATAAGAATCGCCAGGATGATCGTTTTTGAGCAGGTCTATGCAGACATCGCCCAGACATACCGGCTGATCTGGTGACAGGCTGTGAAATTCGACCGTGGCGCGCAAATGTTCGAGTTGGACAGGCCAGACCATGGGATTAAGCTGATGGCGCATGACCGCTTTGATATCGTGCACGCCATAAATGTGAATATGATTGCCAGGGACAAAAAGAGGGTAGAACATGGGGAATCCCTGAATATGGTCCCAATGGGTATGAGAGATAAACAAGTGTAGGGTTCCCTGACCCCGCCCAAAAGCTTCTTGCATCAGCACACGCCCCAGTTCGCGCAAGCCTGTGCCGGCATCCAGCACGATCAGGTGATCTGCGGCACGGATCTCAATACAAGGTGTATTGCCCCCTGCGGTCTGGCCAAGCAAAGGAGGCAGGGTTTTGAGATAGTTGCGCACGGCCTCACTGTCGCGGATGTTCAGAGTGGAGGGCAAATCCCGGATGATCGTGACGAGCTTTTCCTCCAGCTCCACGTTGCGCAGTGGCGTCGGCATGGATCCCCGTGTGCCCCAAAATGTCAGTCTCATGATGTTGTATACCCGAAGTTTCAGTGTGTTTAAAAATAGTATACCCGATTTTTGGAACAAGTCACATGAGAAAAGTCCCTGGTGTTTACCTCCATCCTGCACTATGGGCGCGATCATGCAGGGCCGAAGTTACCAGGCACGTGCAAAACCGCTTTTAAGCCTCTTGGGGGGGAGCGGGCTTCGCGGTGAAAAAATGGGGCATCACCGGACATGTCCTTATTGCATTGCCGGGTCTCTACCGTATAATGGATTTGTTAGTGCCGGGGAGGGGTTATGCATCCGATTATTCAACAAGCCGGGCTTTATCTCCGATCTGCGTCCGAAACAGAATGGCGCCCGAAAGAGCTGGACGATCTGGCCGTTGTACTGGAGCGTTTCAGTGCAGCTTTGGGGGGATTGCCGATCTTACGGCGCGTGTTCAACGGGCTGACGTTGCAGCGCGTCAAAGCCGGGGCCGGGATGCATTACGCCGGCAAGCGCCTCATCACCCTGGGCGATGGCCTGTTTTACCAGTACGGCCATCCGGATCATCAGTTCTGGGGACCGCGCGTGGCTATTGCGCATGAGCTGGCGCATTACTGGGATTGGACTACCGCGCCCTGGTGGGTCCGCTGGTGGGGTGGGGACGGACGTCTGGTGCGCGGGCTGGCGGCCATCGAAAAGGATGAGCCAGGACCAACCTGGTGGGCCAGAGAGCGCGGTTCGGTTGAAAGTTGGGCGGAAACGGTGGCCGGGTACCTCTTCCCCGAATATTTCGCCTTTCTGCGGGTAGAAGCCCCCGGACGTGAGGCCATGACCTGGACCAGCCCGACGGGTGAGGTTGTGAGCTATCCCGGACTGGGGCCTTTACATGCCATGTATGTTAAGCGCTGCTTTGAGGTGATGAGAGGGTGAGCAACCATCAGCATACGCCATATTTTGAACTACGTGCGGCCCTGTCCCAGCCGGGATGTCCGATCTGCGCCCTAACGCAAAAAGCTGTACAACGGGCCATGGAATCCCTGGCCTACGAGTACGTCAATGAGTATTCGGTTCAGGAGCGCGTGCGCCGGGCGCGTGGATTTTGCAATGCGCACGCCTGGCAACTGGCCGCCTTGCCCGGCGTGGCCCTGGATGTGGCTATTCTTAGCCGCGCTACTTTACTGGAGTTGACGAAGCTCTTTGAACAGGCCGGTGATCCTGATGGAAATGGCCGGAGAACGTTTTGGGAGCGTTGGCGGCCGCAGCGTTCGAAAACCACGGCGGATCTGGCCGTGGAGCTGGAGCCTCAAGAACCCTGCCCTTTATGTCAGGTGCGCACTGAGACCGAGACGTTATATGTGGATTTGCTGCTGGAGCATTGGGCCGAGCCTGACCTGCGCCAGGGTCTGGAACAGGCCGGCGGTCTGTGTCTTCCCCACTTCAAGATGGCCCTTCAACGTCCTGTACCAGGCGCTGTTCAGTCGGCTTTGCTTGACCTTGAGAAGCGCGTGGTGGAGCAAATGCTTGGGGAGTTAGCGGAACTCATCCGCAAATATGATTATCGTTTCCAGGGCGAGGAGGTTGGCCCGGAACGCGATAGCTGGTTGCGGGCTAACGCGCTGATTGCGGGAATCAAGGGGCTGAAGTGAACAATCCAGCAGAGCTTGAAATCTCGTTCCAGGCCTGAGCCACCTCAACGCTGACCAGGGCCTCCTGCGTAAGACTGGCACTGGCGTCCCCCAGGCGCCACAGGATACGTTGCCAGGGCGGCGCGGCTTCCAGGCGCTGCTCCAACACCCCCTTTCGCGGATACCAGCCGATGCTCCAGCCGTAAGCTGCCCCCTTAACCCGCGCTTCACTCAGATGAAGAATCGCATGGTCGGTCAGGGCCAGGAGCGTTGCAGGCAGGCGCACCCGTCCCAACAGGCCTTTCACCCGCGGTTGCCAGCTATAGCCTATCAGCGACTCGTCAGGTAAGAGGGCGTATAGCTCAAGGCCGGTTTTGAGTTTGTAATTCTGCTTTTCGAGGTCGCGCAACAAGGCCAGCGTGTGCGCATCGCGCCTATGCCTGGCGCTGTCCCCATACATGGCGGCGATAAAAGCCTGCAAGGGACGATGGATGAAGCGTTCCGCGACCGTGTTGTATTCGATCTGGAGCCTGTCTGTGCGGGTGTAAAAATCGAGGCGTCCGTAAAGCAGGACCATGGTATGGCGGCAGGCCAGAACTGTATCCGCAGCCACGTAGCGCACCTGAACCTGCTCCTTTTCCTGGAGATGGAGCAGGCCGTGATCGGTGAAGAAGAGGGCCTGGGGCGGAACCTGCCCGCGGCCTGTCTGGGTCAGCGTGTGTGAGGGGATGAAAAGCACCAGTTGGGGATGCAAGGCTTCTGGATGGGCGCGAGCAGCCGCC
>DAOTZR010000210.1:0-2280 GCA_034434315.1 Anaerolineae bacterium | reverse complement strand
ATGAAAAACTGGACCTGGCCCACCAAATTGCCGAAAAAACCCTGGGCGTGCAGGGCTTTTTCGAGTGGGATTCCACGCCCGAAGACGTATAATCTTGTGCAACAGCTCAAGGCGTAAGGAGAACAAACGTGAGTGATGCATCTTCGTTTCGGAAGCCGGACTGGCTGCGGGTCCGCCTGCCCTCAGGGGAAACCCCGGCCTGGCTCAATCAGCTTTTACGCCAGGAACGCCTGCATACTGTTTGCGAAGAAGCCGCCTGCCCCAATCTGGGGGACTGTTGGGGCCGTCGCACCGCGACCTTCCTCATCATGGGCGAGGTGTGCACTCGCAACTGTCGTTTCTGCAACGTAGCGACTGGTCGTCCGGCCGCCCTCGACACGGAAGAGCCGCGCCACGTCGCCGAGGCGGCGCGGGCCATGAACCTGCGCCATGTGGTGATTACCTCCGTAGACCGTGACGACCTTCCCGATGGTGGAGCGGCGCATTTTGCCCAAACCATTCGCGAGGTACGCGCGGCCCTGCCAGAAAGCACCATCGAAGTACTCATACCCGATTTCCGGGGCAACAGCGAACCGCTGCGCCTGATTCTGGAAGCAGGGCCTACCATTCTGGCCCACAACATCGAAATGGCTCCGCGCCTTTACCCCCAGGTCCGTCCCCAGGGCAAGGTAGAATGGGCCCTGGCCGTTTTACGTTACGCCCGCGCCTGGACCCCGCGCCTGCTCACCAAAAGCGGCTTCATGCTGGGACTGGGTGAAACGCGCGAGGAAATCCTGGAAACCTTGCAGCTTCTGCGTTCCGTGGACGTGGACATCGTGACCATTGGCCAGTACCTGCGTCCCTCGCGCACGCACTGGCCGGTAGCCCGTTACGTCCCCCCGGAGGAATTTGCCGAATACAAAACCATCGCCCTGGAGATGGGTTTCCGTTGGGTGGAAAGCGCTCCCCTGGTGCGCAGCTCTTATCATGCGGATGAGCAGGCCCGCGCGTTAGCGTGAGGTGATTATGGAAAGCCTGATCACCATCGTCATCCCAGCCTATAACGAGGAGCGCCGCCTGCCGCAAACCCTGGCGCGCGTGCAGGCCTTCATGGATCAGGCCGGGGTGCCGCTGGATGTGATCGTCGTCAACAATGCGAGCACCGACGCTACCGCTGAAATCGCCCAGAGCTTCGCCACTGCCGATGCGCGCTTCCGCCTGCTCCACCAACCCATCCGCGGCAAAGGGGCGGCCGTGCGCGCGGGAATGCTGGCGGCAGCGGGCCAATACGCCTTCATCTGCGATGCTGACCTGGCCATGCCCATCGAGGAGCTGCCGCGTTTTTATCCCGAGGCCCTGGGCGGCCTTTACGATATCGCCATTGCTTCGCGCGAAGCCCCGGGCGCTATCCGCTATAACGAACCCGCTTACCGCCATCTGATGGGCCGCGGCTTTAATTTCATCGTGCGCACCCTCCTGCTTCCCGGCTTTCAGGACACCCAATGCGGCTTTAAGGCCTTTCGCCGAGATGTAGCTCGCGATCTGTTCGCCCTTCAGCGCATCAACGGCTGGGCTTTCGATGTGGAAGTCCTGGCAGCCGCATTGCGTCGCGGTTATCGCATCCTGGAAGTGCCCATCCCCTGGTATTACGGCACGGAAAGCCGCGTCCATCCCTTGCGGGACACCGTGACGATGCTGCGCGAAGTCCTGGCCATCCGGCGTGCCGTGCGTTCCGGCCTGTACGACCGGCCCGCTCCTCCCGCATCAACGCCCCCGGCCATCGGTGGCAATTAGTGCTCTGTTAGCCGGAATTTTACTCTTTTTCGGTCGCCTTACCCCTCTCACCCCCTGGCCCTCGCTCTCCCCTCGTCTCCGCGATCCCAGGCAACCCTGAGGATGCGGAGGGTGCGTGGACGTCCCGTCCGCATGTGTTTAGGGGGTTGGGGGAGTGATGAGGACTCATTGCAGATGGTGCCGGAGGCCAAAGCTGTCCAGCTACAAGGTGGAGCTCCTACACCAGCTCCGTTCAGGGCGAAGGCCCCTGGCGGCGCCGGGCGTCGGCCTGCGCCGACGCATGACCCGGTCGGCGTTGGCTGCAGGTCCAATGAGGTGATTTCAATCACCGACACCGGCCTGGTCGCACAGGCCAATTGCGCCGATTAAAAGAGTACGGCATGCCGCACTCCTACAACCGGGGCGCCTTGTGCCGACGCCCGGCTCACCATGTCACAAACGTGCTTTTTTCTATCACCAGCACCAGCCAAAATGACGTTTTGCACTGGAACTCATACGCCCTACGCT
>DAOTZR010000209.1:0-4031 GCA_034434315.1 Anaerolineae bacterium | reverse complement strand
AGCCCATGGCCACAGGCCTGAAAGGGAGCTTAACAGTCACCACCTGAACAGTTACGTTTTAGTCCTGTAATGTTTCTGTTACTGGCATGATATCGTTCTTGTTCGTCCTTGTCAGGCTTGTATGCTATAATGAAAGAGCTATGGTTAACCTGGATACTTCTGTCCAGGACGTTGGTGTTAAGTCTTGGTAGTCGAGGTGCTTATGGCAAAAATCTTGTACATTGAGGATAATCCGGGAAATCGCCTGCTGGTGCGACGCATTCTCATGGTTGAAGATCATGATGTGATCGAGGCGGAAGATGGCCCGACCGGCATTCGTCTGGCTGAACAGGAAATGCCCGACCTGATCCTGATGGATATCAACCTCCCCGATATGGATGGATACCAGCTCACGCGTCTGATCCGACAAAATCCAGACCTGGCGCACATCCCTATCATAGCCATGACCGCCAACGCCATGGAAGGCGACCGGGAAAAAACCCTGCAGGCTGGATGTGATGGCTACATCTCCAAGCCCATAGACGTGGATGCTCTTCCGCGCCAGGTTGAGAAGTTCCTCAAAATCAAGCGCTGAGGGCCTATGGTCAGGGCAAAGACTCCGGCCCAGGCTACGATTCTGGTTGTTGAGGACAACCCGAACAATTTCCTCCTCATCACCAGATTATTGGCTTACCTGGGGATTAAACGTTGCGAATGGAAACCCTCAGGCTGGCAGGTAGTGGAATTTGCCGAAGCCATAGGGGATATTGATCTTATCCTCATGGATTTGTTTTTACCTGATGCCGATGGTTATCAGGCTCTGGCTAATCTTCGAGCGCATCCGAAATTTAAAGATGTTCCGGTTGTAGCCGTGACGGCTTACGTTTCAAAAGAAAACATTGACCGTGCTCGAAAAGCCGGATTTTCTGGTTTTATTGGTAAACCTTTGGATCCGAATCGTTTTCCTGAACAAATTCGACGTCTGTTGCAAGGTGAAGAGGTTTGGGAGCCTGAATAATCATGGGACGGGATTCCGTCTCGCGCGCGGTGCCGACAACGGGAATGCGGGGCGGGTTGGGACGCACGCTATTAACCGCGTTTCTTTCCCTCACCCTGATTCCTCTGAGCCTGATTGGTTGGTATGCGCTTATCCAGAGTCAACGTAGTTTACAGGCCGAACTGACTCGGAAACTACAAGCCATTAGTGAGAGCAAGGCTCAGCACCTTAACCATTGGATAACCGAACGCCAGGCCTGGCTCATCAGTATACCCTGGACATCTGGAGAGAATGGCAGGAGCACCTGGGCGACCTTACAGGCCCATTTGCCCGACTTGCAAGGAATCGTCTTTTTTGACTCCGAAGGCAATCGCTTGACCCAGACCTGGGGGGAATGTGCACCTGTCAGTAGCCACGCTTTGACCGGCCCTGTATTGGATTTGAGCGCTCCAGAGCCGGTTTTGTGGATTCGAAGGGCTACCACCATTCTGGCCGTGTGTTTTCGGGCGCAAACTCTTGCAACCATTCTCAGCTCTAATGGACAGGGCTCCGCATCTTACCAGGCTTATCTGGAGCAGGATGGACAGCTTTGGCCGACATCGGAGGCAAGCACGCGCCCTGATCCGGGATGGCCAGGTATGACTTATACGAAAGCTACGGGACAGGTTGTTATCGCGACTTACCGTCCCCTGCCGGAACTGGGAGTGGGGTTACTTGTAGAACAGGCGCAGGCAGCCCTGGTTGAGGCCCAGGAACGCATGGCCGCAACGCTTATCGCCTTTGTCCTGGCTGTCACCCTGGCCACTACGGGGATCGCGGCGATCGTCATCCGCCAGATCACCCGGCCCGTCATTCGCCTGACCGAAGCTGCCCTGGATATGGCTGAAGGGAATCTGGATCAGCACGTCATGGTAACGTCTCGGGATGAAATCGGCATCCTCACCTATGTGTTTAACGAGATGGCTGCCGACTTAAAATCCCTTTACGACGACCTGGAAGCCAAAGTAGTCGAGCGCACCCGGATGTTGCAGCAAGCTAACTACCAGATCCAGCGCCGCGCGATCCAGTTGCAGGCTACCCAAGAGGTCAGTCAAGCCATGACCTCGATTCGCGAGCCGGAACTTTTGCTCAAACGGGTCGTCGAGCTGATTCGTACAAATTTTGCTTACACGGCTGTGGCGATCTATATTCCTGAACCGGGGGGCGGTGAAATCCGTTGTCGGGCACTTAGTCCATCCGATGCGGATTGGCCAGGAGTAGTTCGGCCAGGAGATGGTTCGCTCGTTGAGCGGGCCTGGCGCAAAAACGCCAGCCAGATGGAAAGCCATTCCACCCATGAACCTGTCGAGTGGTACCGACGCACCTTTACCCGCCTGGCCGTGCCCATGCGGATGAGTGAGCAAACCCTGGGCGTTCTGGCTATTTCCAGTGCCGAACGGGAGGGAATCCAGCAAGACGAACTGCAGGTCCTGGATTTACTGGCCAACCAGTTGGCCGTAGCTTTGGACAACGCACGGGCTTATGCTCACGAACTGTTGGCCAAGAAACAATTGGAACAGGCCGAAGTTTTTAAACTTCGTTTTCTGGCCAATATGTCGCATGAATTGCGCGAACCGCTCAATCAAGTATTGGGCTTTTCTCGGTTGATGTTGAAGGGGTTGGATGGCGAGCTGACATACGAACAACGCGAGGATCTGCAGCGCATTTACGATAACGGGCAGCGCCTCCTGGCGTTGATCAATGACCTGCTCGACATTTCCCAGCTTCAGGCTGGCCTGATGGAAATGCGTTTCGAGCCCGTTGACTTGAATGAGCTGATAGCTTCCGTTATGCCTACGGCGAGTGCTCTGGTAAGGGGAAAAGATATCGAATTGATAACAGATGTAGCAGAAGCTATCCCGCCCGTGCGCGCTGATCATACCCGGATTCGGCAAACCCTGGTCCGTTTATTGACCAACGCAGCGAAATACACCGAATCGGGCCGTATTACTTTGCGGGCCTGGGCCGATGCTGAGCAGGCTTACGTTAGTGTGAGTGATACAGGTATCGGTATCCCGCCCGAAGATCGCGAGCGCATTTTTGAAAGCTTTACCAAGAGCAGCCATCTGGCGGGGCGTCGCAACACCGGCGCTGGCTTAGGCCTGGCATTGAGTAAGGAATTCATCGCCTTGCACGGTGGACATATCTGGGTTGAAAGTGAAGAGGGCAAGGGGAGCACTTTCACTTTTTCGTTACCCTTTTACCAACCGGACTAACGACGATTTTCTGGCAGGATAATTCAGGAGGCGCTTGTGACGCAAAAGCATAAGGCAACAACGGAAAAGCCAGAAGCGCGGAATGTGATGCTCGATTGGCAGGCGCCGCTCGTGACCGCCCTGTTGCGCCTTCTTGGCGTGTTGGGGGTTCCCTTGCTGGCCCTGGGCAGTTGGGATGCCTATCGCCACGGCCTGTTGGAGCTGGTTTTTCTCTACGGATTCATTTACCTGGCCGTTTTAGGGGCAGCTTTTATCCCCAAAATTCCTTACCGGCTTCAAGTGTTTGTTTTTGCGCTTCTCCTGTATCTCTTAGGGTTTTCCGATACCCTGGCTTATGGCTGGTCGGCGGGTGGACGCTTGATGTTCATCACCATTCCGGTGTTTGTAGCTATTTTCCTGACTCAACGGGAAGCCCTGATCAGTTATATTCTTGTCTGCCTGACTGTAGCCGTACTGGCCCTCTTTATCGCTCTGGGCCAGGTGGCCCCTGATGTTGCACCGCCGCCGGTCAGTACACTGATCACAGAGACGGCCCTGTTTGTTCTCCTTTCCGGCCTGCTCGTTTACATTTTAAGTACATTGGTTCCCCGACTCTCCACCAGCCTGAATCAGACGCACACCCTGCTTCAGGAGCTTTCGCAAGAGCGCGAGGCCCTGGAACAACGTACCCAGGCATTACAGCAGGTTAACTATACCCTGCAACGGCGTGCCATGGAGCTTGAAGCTTCCGCCGAAGTGGCGCGTGCCATCAGCTCCATTTTTGACCTGGATCAACTGCTCAACCAGACCGTGCGCGTCAT
>DAOTZR010000208.1:0-4600 GCA_034434315.1 Anaerolineae bacterium | reverse complement strand
TTTTGTAGGACCTGCCCCAGGTACAGGCTAAACTCACGGGTAGGCAAGTCCACCACATCGAGCACCGAAAGGCGCGTGGGCAGCAAGCCCTGGAAGCCATGCCGACGCAGCCCCTCCGGGCTGGTGAGATAGGCTACCAGACTGATGGCCTGACGGAGCAGTCGGGTGTGTTCCCAGATCATTAGATGGGATCCGCCGATGAAAGCTGGACCTGGGGGCGAGGTGACCCCGACGTGGACCGGCAGTTCGGGATCCATGCTCATAATCCACGGGCCGCTGATGGTTACGGCGGCTTTGCCAGTCATGAAGAGGTGATCGACCTGCACATCGGAAAAAGTCTGGGTAAGGGAAGGCAAATACCGGGCGGTGCGGAAGAAGGCCTTAAATCCGGCCAGGGCTGCCTCCGATGTGAATAGAATGCGCCGGCCATCCGGGCTGAGGAAGTCCGCCTGGTTGGCCCACACCCAGGAAGCGACGGTGTGCAGGGTGCGCCAGGAAAATTCCGTGGGAATGACCCAGGGGAGGGCGATTCCGCCGGCCTGCAGCCGTGCCAGAGTCTCTTCCAGAGCTTCGGGAGTGGTGAAGGCCGTGCGCTCGTCAATGCCCAGGCGTTTGAGAATGTCACGGCGGTAAAACAAAATGCGTGCGTCAATCAGCCAGGGGATGGCGTATATGCTTTGGTCGCGATAGAAGCGCACGCTTTCCCAGGCGGCAGGGACGAAATCTCGGAGATCGCCAAACTGGCGCAGTTCCAGCGGACTGAAAGCATGAATGGCTTTCATCTCCACAAAGTCGCGCAGCCAGGTACTGCCGATCTGGGATACATCCGGCCCCTTGTTGTAAATGGCCACGCGGTTGAGCGCCGGGCGCACCGTATCCCAGGTGTAGTCTTCAATGGTCACGCGGATCCGTTCGCGCTGGACGAAGCCTTCGACGATGCTGCGAACCCGCTGCGTTTCTTCAGGCAGTCGTGCTATGATCGAAAAGGTCAAATCGGTCATGCTGCGTTTTTCCTCGTTTAAGGAATCAAGCTGATGAAGCAGAAGCTGGACAAAACTTCAGCCAGATGCCTGGGATGGTGTCACAGGCATCGGGAACAGGTCTGAGTGTTGGGGTTGGTGCGTCTGGTCACAGACGCACCAACCCCGGTGTTAAGGTGCCTGGGCCTGACCGGTGCGGAATCAGGGCCGGGCGTTTTTGAAAATCATCGGTAACCAGGTCTCCAGCGGTGTGAAGAAGCGCACCTGATCCAGGTACCAGGAGCCGCCGCCGGAGACCTTGAAGCCATAGCCCCACACTTCGCTCAGCGTCAGGCCGTCGTTGGGGGCCTGGGCCGGCTGATCGGCGCTGCGGGTGAAGGCGTGGAAGGGCAACCAGACCCGGCGCCACCCCTCAAAGTCGTCGGTGAAGCTGGCCTCGAAGCGCTCAGCCGTATCGGCGGCCTGGTACACGCGGACGTAATCCACCAGCATATCCCGTGGGAATGTCAGCTCCGGATCCACTTTACCGCCGAAGTTTCCGCCGATAGCCAGGTTCAGAATGAGGTAGAAGGGATGGTTGAAGACCCACGCGTTTGGCGCTACGTCTTCCGGCGCAGCCTCATGATAGAGGATGCCATCCACGTACCAGCGGATCGTATCCGGCGCCCATTCGATAGCGAAGGTGTGGTAATCGTTGGCGACAGGTTCGCCCAGATCGTAGGGGTTGCCAAAACCGTTGCCACCGGAGTAGCCTGGCCCGTGAATGGTGCCGAAGATTTCGTTCGGGACGCGCCCGACGTATTCCATGATGTCAATTTCACCGCTTTGGGGCCAACCGACCTCGTCAATGTTGGTGCCCAGCATCCAGAAGGCTGGCCACAGCCCTGCGCCGGAAGGTACCTTAATCCGCGCCTCGATCCGCCCGTAGGCAAACTCGATCTTGTTCGCGGTGATCAGCCGCGCCGAGGTATACTCGCAGGGGCCGTAGTGGCAGACCAGGTCCGTGGTTTCAGGATCAACCTGCTCCAGGCGGATGCGGAGATTGCCCTCACCATCCATGGCGGCGTTTTCGGGGCGATCGGTGTAATACTGCAGCTCGCTGTTGCCCCAGCCTACGATGCCGTTGAGGGCGCCATCACCCAGCTCATGCGTCCAGACATTGGGATCCGGGACGGTACCGGCGGCCTCGTTGAACTCCTGGCTCCAGGCCAGAACCCAGTTCTCCGGCGCCACGTTCCCCGTCGGGCTGGTTTTGTTATCCAGCAGTTGGACCGTGATGGTCTTGCCGCTGCCGGTGCCATAGAACCAGAAGCTCAGGCCCTTCTGCGCACTCCAGTCCTGGGCAACGGGGTAGGTGCGGACGAAGCTGCCCGCATCATCCGCAGCGATGGCAAGGATGTGCTCGTAAGCGCCCTGACCGGGCCAGGCCAGCGCGTCGGCCTGGGAGACCTCCACGCTCTGCAACTGGAGCGGACCATTGATCTGGCTGAAGGGATGGAAGCCCTCAAAGTCGTCCAGCAGATCGGGATCTACGGGATCGTTATCTTCGATGCCTACAACCGTGCGGCGCTGGAAGCCGAGTTCTGCGCCTTGCGCATTGGAAAGGACAACGGCGACCCGCTCATAGCCTTCGGCCTTGGCATCATCCAGGGTGGGGAAGTCAAACGTCGCGGTCAGCTCGCCCGCGGGGATGGTGAGTGTGCCGGTGACGGGGGTGAAGTCGCGGTTGGCCGTGCCATTGCTCTCTGCCGTGGTGTAAGACACCGTGACGGCCTCCGTCGAGGTGTAATTCAATGTTACCGTCAGCACTGCGGTCTGGCCCTCCACAACGTTGACTTCCGGTTCAGCGAAGGCTACCGTCAGTGCGGGCTTGCGCGCATCCCCGTAGAGCATGATGTAGTCCACGTAGTAAGTGACCGGTCCGCCGGTTGCCAGGGACCCCAAAGCCCAGCCATGGACCTCGGTCAGGCTCAGGCCATCATTGGGCGCTCCGTTGCCAATATCTTTGCGCGTGAAGGAACTGAAGGGAATCTTGATGTAGCGCCAGCCAGCCACATCATCGGTAAAGCTGTAGCTGTAGCGCTCGGCATCGTCCCTGGTGGAACCGGGGTTGCGATTATCGGCAATGTCGAAGAAATACTGCACGCCATTGCCGTTGCCATGGAACCAGAAGCTCACCCCTTCGTAAGAGCTCCAGTCCTGCGTGACCCAGGTATCTACTGCTGCGTTCTCAAAGGCATGGCTCAAGCCGCCCCAACTGATGACGTTAGCATCTACCTGCAGGAGGGAATTACTCCCGGTCTGGCAGGGCAGAGCCAGGGCATTATCCGCGGCGACCAGAGGATTGGCCAGGGTGACGCTGGTGCCGTTCCACGTATCGCCCCAGGTGACGAATCCCACGCCGTTGCCATCGGCATCCTGCCCGGAAGGCAGGCCGGACTCGAAATCGTCTACGACGTTCACCCGCTCGATGAGGGCCACATCATCCAGATAGAGCGTCTGCGCTCCGCCCGTAGTGAGCGAACCGAAAGCCCAACCGTGCACTTCAGTGCGGCCAAAGCCGTCGTTGGGCGCGCCGTTGCCAATCTCCTTGCGGGTAAAGGCGCTGAAGGGGATTTCGATGTAACGCCAGCCGGCCACGTCATCTGTGAATGGATAGGTCCAGATTTCCGCATCGTCGCGGGTATCGGAACCGGTGCGGTTATCCTTAATTTCGAAGAACAAGCCGGTCCCGTCACCTTCGCCGTAGAGCCAGAAGCCCACACCGGCATACCGGCTCCAATCCTGGCTCACCCAGGTATCGCCGGCCTCGTTCATGAACAGGTGCGAGAAACCACCCCAGGAGCCGATGGTGGCGTCAAATTTGAGCACCCCGTTGTCCCCCACCTGACCGGGCCGGGCCAGCGGATCACCCTCGGCAATTGTGACCGGGCTGATCGCCACCGGGCTGCCATCGCTCCAGGTGACGAATCCGATGCCAATAGTGCCGTGCTGTCCCTGGGGCAATTCGCCGCTTTCAAAGTCATCCACCGGCGTCATCAAGCGCCGGCACAGATCGGCCGTTTCATTATCCTTGATGATGAGGGTCGCCTGTTGCCGCGCGCCCAGTTCCATGCCAGCGGGGTTGCTCAACATCAGCCGAACGGTGCGCTCCCCATCTTCGATGGCGTTGTCCAGCGTAGTCACGGTAAAGGTTTGGGTGAGGGTGTCGGGCGGGAAGACCAGGGTTCCGGTGACAACATCGTAATCTACGCCGGCCTGGGCGCTCCCATCCTGGGTCGCGTAATCCACCGTGACGGTTACCGCATCGGTGCGACTGAGCTGGACCTCGATGCTGGCCGTTCCGCCTTCAACGACGGTATACTCCGGTGCGCTGAACTGAACTTTGAGCGGAGTAGGGCCGGCGGTGTATGTGAACAGCGCGATCTGGTCCATAGCGAAGCTGCCGGAGCTGGGCGCCGCGGGCGCAAAAGCCAGGGCGGAGACTTCGGTGAGGGTGAGGCCATCGTTCGGGGCGCCGTCAGGTTGCCAGTCCGGGTCGTGATAGAAGACCTGCCAGGGGAAGCTCAACTCGCGCCAGCCGTCGGAAGTGTCGGTGAACTTCGTGGCCAGGCGTTCGC
>DAOTZR010000207.1:0-7385 GCA_034434315.1 Anaerolineae bacterium | reverse complement strand
AGTTGAGCGGTTTTGCCAGGAAAACCAGATTCCCTACTTCACCACCAGCGCCAAAACCGGCGAAGGCGTCGAGGCCCTTTTTGCTACAATCGGAGCGCTTCTTGTGACTCCATGAGCGACATCCTTTCAACCATCCTGGAAAGTCATCATATTGGATATTGTCTCCTTGACCCTCAAGGAAACATTCTCAATGTGGGCGGAGCTTTGACATGGCTCCCACCGGAACAACGCCCCGCTCCTGGCCATGACATCTGGGGGGTTTTCCCTGAGCTGATCGGTTACGAGCCTGTCCTGAACGAAATTGTGCAGGGCATTTTACCGCGGTTGGATTTACCCTACCTCAACCGTACAGATGCCAGAGGTAGCATCCTCTATGTCCACCTTAGTCTTGTCCGTTATGGAACACCTTCTTCTCCGCACCTTCTGGCAACCATCCTGGATGCTACTGAAGCCGGGACACTGGAGCAACTGATTACCCAACATCGCAATGAACTGCGCCTGTTGAACGCGCTACAGGCCCGTCAATCCATTGAACTCCATACCCTTAACCGCCAACTGGCCCGCATTGTCGAAATCAAGTCTATTTTTATTACCGTCGCCGCTCACGAATTGCGCACCCCTCTGACCATTTTACAGGGGTATCTGGATTTGCTGGATTCACATTCCGACAATCTTAACGTCCAACAACGCGAATACATCACCATCCTTCAGAAAACAGCCATGCATCTCAGTCAACTTGTCCAGACCCTGGTGGACGCCAATCGCCTGGAAACGGAACAACTGGATCTGCACTTGGAAGCCTGTGATCTCAGTCTCCTGGTTGCGGATATAGCCAATAGTTTCTCCCCCTTACTCCAGGCCCGGAAACAACAACTCAGGCTTCGGATACCGGACAACCTACCCCAGGCCCTGTGTGACCCCACCCGCATCCGCCAGGTGTTGGATAACCTGCTGACCAACGCCTGTAAATACACCCATGAAGGCGGCGAGATTACCCTGGAACTGGATGTGCCAGCGCCTGGTTTGATCCGGTGTCAGGTAAAGGACAATGGATCTGGTATTCCTCCGGAAGAACAGGAGGTGCTTTTCACGCCTTTTTACCGCGGGTCTCAGGCCCGTGCCCAGGGGAATCACGGAATGGGGATGGGTTTGTATATTGCATCAAGTCTGATCAAAATGCACGGGGGGACTCTCACCTGCACCAGCCAGTTGGGACAGGGAACCAATTTTACTTTCACCTTGCCCACTATAGAAGAATCCGACACTTGAGGGGGATTTATGACGTGGATTATCCTCAGCGTCATTGGGGGGTTTCTCATCGGTGCTGTGCTCTTTAGCGCCCTGTGGCGCCGGCGTTTAGCCCAGCTTGACCAGCAATTGCTCAATCTCACCGAGGCTAACGATCAGCTGGAAGAAGAGGTTCAGCAGTTACGGGAAGCGCACAGCTATTGTCAGGAACATCACGGTGATATACGCGCTCTGGAGGAGCGTCTGCAACGCGCTGAGAGTGAAGCGCAGAATCTGCGCCATCGTCTACGCATCGCCAAAACCGACATAGACCTGGAACACGCCCGCAAAGCTGCCGCGGAAGCCCGCATCCGCGCCCTGGAAGCCGTCCTGGGACAAAACCAGGGGGAACAAAGCCCCGCTGAGCCAGAGGAACCCACCAGTTAGGCCTCAACCCCCACTGATTTTGGACATTACAGGTGCCCGGCCGTAACGTCCAGATGGGGAGTAGACCGTCAGCGCACGCGGGATGTCTGGCGCACTAAAGCAAACCTTATAAGGTTGCGGCGTTGGCCCTTGAGATGAGGGTGACCGTAGACTGGTCAGCAGAGCAGCCTCAAAGAGAAGCTGTTGTAGCCGGCCTGGAAGCTCAACCGGATGACTTAAAATCAAAGAGGGTGTCCATGTCTGGACACCCTCTCACAGTCGGGGCGGGCGGATTTGAACCGCCGACCTCTACAACCCCATTGTAGCGCCCTAGCCAAACTAGGCCACGCCCCGTTTCCAGTGCAGATTATACCGCAGGTAGCAGATTTGGCAAGTCATAGCTCCAGGGTCAAACGTTCGGCCAGCCATACCCGATCAAAGGCCTGCGAGGGCGTCAGCGGCTGATCCTGGAAGCGATAATACAGATAACGAAACACATCGCGGGCCAGGGCTGTGAGCAAAGGAGCCAGAAACAGACCCACAATGCCGCCCAGTTCGCTGCCGAGGATGAGCACGAACATGACCACCGCCGGGTGTAAACGCAGACTGCTGCCCACTACCCGTGGCGTAAGAAAGAGATTTTCCAGTTGCTGAATAATCAGCGCAAAAACCAGCACCGCCAGGGCCAGCGAAGGACGTTGCGCCAGGGCCACCAGGACCGCCGGAATGGCCCCCAGCAAAGGTCCGATGTTGGGAATCAGCTCGAACAAGCCCGCCACAACACCCAGCACCAGGGCATAGTTCACGCCCATGATGCCTAAACCGATGGTGGTGACACTGCCGATGATGATCCCCAACAATAATTGACCGCGCAGGTAGGCTCCCAGAATCCGATCGGCAATCAAGGCGATGTTCTGAAAATCAGGCCGAATCAGGCCGGGTATGGCATCCAACAGGGCCTGCTGCAACAGGCGGTAATCTTTGAGCACAAAAAACACCCAAAACGGAATGATCAGGATTCCCAACAAGAGGCTGACCGTATAGGTAATGACCACCACCGTGCCCTGCAAAGCCTGCTGCACAATCGCCATGGCCCGTGTATTCAGGTCGCCCAGGACTTTATCGGCCTGGGCCTGCCATTCCGCAGGCAAAAGCTGATACTGCGCCAGTAATTGCTCAATCCAGGAATTGACACGCTCCCAGATAATGAAGCGCGCGTTCCACAAAAGCGCTGCTTGCTCGGTAAACATGGGGATCAGAATAGCGATAGCGCCAGCGATCAACGCTATCAACAAAAGATAGGTAACCAATACAGCCAGAGCGCGCGCCAGAGATTCCGAAAGACGAAGGCGCATCAAACCCCGGGCAAGACGATTGACCAGCGGGGTCAACACGTAAGCCAGAGCCAGGCCGAACAGGTAAGGTGGCAAAACTTGCCGCGCTGCAAATAGAATCGCCAACAACCCGCCTAAGACTACCCCGACCAGAATCAGGCGTTTGATGCGTGCCCGCGGCATGTCTGCCTCCTCATTTAGTCTTCATCCAATCGCAGCATGGCCAGAAAGGCCTCCTGCGGGATCATCACCTCGCCCAGCATCTTCATGCGCTTTTTGCCGGCTTTCTGTTTTTCCAGGAGCTTGCGCTTGCGCGTCACATCGCCGCCGTAACACTTGGCCAGGACATCTTTACGCAAGGCCTTGACATTCACGCGCGCCAAAACCCGCCCTCCTACCGCCGCCTGGATTGGCACTTCAAAGAGCTGCTGGGGGATAACCTCCTTCATCTTGCGAATCAGCAACGAGCCCTTTTCGTAGGCTTTGTCGCGATGGACGATAAACGCCAGCGCATCCACCGGATCGCCGTTGACCAAAATGTCCACCCGAACCAGGTCATCCGCACGGTACCCCAGGAAGCTGTAGTCCATCGAGGCGTAGCCCCGCGAAATGGACTTGAGTTTGTCGTGCAGATCAATGACCATCTCGGCCAGCGGGATTTCGAAGGTGAGCATGACGCGCTGCGGGTCCAGGGTTTCGGTGTGCACCAGCGCGCCGCGTTTGCGCCGGAACAGCTCCATGATGGCACCGATGTATTCCGTCGGCGTAAAGACCTGCACCTTCATCCAGGGCTCGCGAATTTCCTTGACGTAGGAGGGATCGGGCAGATCGGCGGGACGCAGGATTTCCAGTTCCTCACCGGAATTGAGCAGGACCTGATACATGACGCTCGGCGCGGTAACCACCAGGTCCAGATTGTACTCACGCTCCAGCCGTTCCTGCACAATTTCCATATGGAAAAGGCCCAGGAAGCCGCAGCGGAAGCCGAACTTGAGCGCCTGCGAGGATTCGGGCTGGAAACTGAGCGAAGCATCGTTAAGCTGGAGCTTCTCCAGCGCGTCACGCAGAGCGGCGTAGTCATCCGCCTCCGAGGGGTACAGGCTGGCAAAGACCATCGGCTTGGCCGGACGATACCCGGGCAAAGGCTGCGCAGCGGGTCTGCGCGCTTCGGTGATGGTATCCCCCACCCGCGCCTCGCGGACGGTTTTCAAGCCGGTAGCAATGTAACCCACCTCGCCTGCACTCAGGCGCTCAACCGGACGCATTTCCGGCGCAAACACCCCCACCTCAATCGGCTCGGTCTTGGCCCCGGTCCCCATCATCAACAACAGGCTCTTGCCATCCACCACGCCGTCATAAACGCGGACATAGGCAATCACGCCTTTGTAGGGGTCATAATGCGAGTCGAAGATCAGGGCGCGTAGAGGCGCCGTCGGGTCCCCTTGAGGAGCGGGAATCCGCTCGATAATGGCCTGAAGCAAGTCAGGGACATTGGTCCCCTCCTTGGCCGACACGGCCAGCACGTCCTCTTCAGGCACTCCCAGCAGCTCAGCGACCTCACGCCGAACCTCCTCCACACGGGCCGTAGCCAGATCAATCTTGTTGAGCACCGGGATCACTTCCAGGTCATTTTCCAAAGCCAGATAGAGATTGGCCAGAGTCTGGGCCTCGATCCCCTGGGTAGCGTCCACCACCAGCAATGCCCCCTCACAGGCGGCCAGGGCGCGGCTGACCTCATAGGCGAAGTCAATGTGCCCAGGCGTATCAATCAAGTTCAGCTCATACTCCTGTCCATCCGCTGCCCGCCAGAGCATGTGCACGGCCGAGGCTTTGATGGTTACACCTTTTTCGCGCTCGATCTCCATTCCATCCAGCACCTGGGCCTGCGAAGCGGTTTTCCGCGGGTCCACCGCCCCTGTGATCTCCAACAGGCGATCGGCCAGGGTGGATTTACCATGGTCAATATGCGCGATAATGCTGAAATTACGAATATGTTGAAAATCCATACCACACCCTTTACTAGTCTTCAAGCCTGGACCTGGAACGTCCCCTACAATGCAGCGTCTTGGACCAGAGCAAGGCTCTCCTGCCAGGCGGACTCAATCGCCGCAGCGCGATCGGCGCGGGGCGCCCCGTACCGCCACCAGCCCAGAAACTCGATATTGCCTGCCGGACCGCGCAAAGGCGAGACCATCAGTCCACACAACCCCAGGCCCAGCGCTGCCATATCCGCGGTGACTTGTTCCAGCACGGCCCGATGTGTCTGGGGATTGCGGACCACGCCCCCTTTCCCCACCTGTTCTGGACCGGCCTCAAACTGAGGCTTAATCAACGAAACGACCTGCCCCTCCGGTTTAAGCCAGCGCACCGCCGCAGCGTAAATCAGGCGCAGCGAAATAAAAGACACATCGGAAACGATCAGGTCAACCGGCTCAGGCAAAGCTTCCAGATAACGCGCATTAACGCGTTCCATGACGATAACGCGCGCATCCTGCCGTAAGGACCAGGCCAGTTGGCCATACCCCACATCAATGGCATAGACGCGCGCCGCGCCGTGCTGAAGCAGGCAATCGGTGAAGCCCCCCGTCGAAGCCCCAATATCCGCCGCGACCAGGCCGCTCACATCAAGGCCAAAGCGCGTCAAGGCCGCTTCCAGTTTTTCCCCGCCGCGGCTGACAAAGCGCGGCGTGCCCTTCAGCGTGATGGGGGCATCCATGACCACCATCAGGCCCGGTTTGTCGGCCAGCTCGCCCGCCACCAGCACTTCCCCCGCCCGGATCATACGCTGAGCCACGGCTCGGCTGGCAGCCATGCCCCGTTCGACCAACAGGACGTCCAGACGTTGTTTTGCCATAGCTCGAAGGATACCAGAAAATCAGTAAATCAGCAAATGGGCTTGACCTGCTACCTGACCATTCTGATTTACAGCATTAGCGTAGGACAACAGCCGGGCAGGTTGTCCTGTTTACAGGTTTCCTCGCGATATCAGGATTCGACTCCATGGAGTTCTCGTACTCGATCACATGGGATTCTGGTATCATGAAAAGGCCTTGTAGTGGGGGAGGTGTCCTAAAGATGGGGCATGTATGGGTGCGGTAAAGTGCATGATCCAGGCTAAAGCATGAATGCAGCGCCTTTTCCGCAAGATGGCTGGTAGTTAACTGGAATTTCTAAAGATCGGATACAAATCCGGAAAACGTGGATAAACATGAGCTAGAGAAGCCGGTTCGCCCCTGTTCAGCAAGGTGTGCCAGGGGCGGGAGAGGCCATGCCCCTTTACGAGAGGCGCTCTCCCCTCCCTGATCAAACTTGCCGACGCCAGAGCACGACCTGACTCTGGTAGTCCAAACGTAGGGCCTGGCGCAAGGCAGGCACCTGCGCCGCGGGCAGCAACACATCCACGGCCTGGAATCCCAGTTGAGCCCCCAGGGCCTGGAGGGCCTGCAACACAGGCAGCAACGGCGCGCCGGCAGGGAGCCAGGCATAAGCATCAGCCTGAGTAGCGTCGAAGACCTGTTCGCGCAAAGCCAAAACCCCCATTTCGGTGTGCCATACACCCCGACGCAGCGTGCTCCATCCCGGCAAGGTGAAGGGGGGCCATAGGGTATCCCAGGCCTGGGTTCCGCATTGATAACGCCCCAGGGTCAGCAACAAACCGCGCGGTGGTTTTTCCCTGGTGAGGGGAATCAGGGACGGGTATGGCCCCGGATGGACGCTCATCTGCATTTCCAGGGCCTGATACCAGGGCGCAAAACCCTGACGGGCATAGAAGGCCTGGACGCGCGCGTCGTCCTCCGGCTGGGTTGTGATCGCGGTTGCGCCCAGCTCACAGGCCAGCGCTACCCCCGCCTCAACCAGCATCCGCCCTACCCCACGCCCCTGCCAGTCGGCGTGGACATAGAGGATGGAAAGGTGCAAACTTGCGCCCAGAGGCTCAGGCTCCTGCTCCAGGTAATACTCCGCTTCACCGATCAAAAGCCCGTCCAGATCGGCGACGATGGCGGGCAGGCCATGCTCCTCCAGGCGTTGCAGATGCGCGGCGCAAAGCTCCTCATCCATCCAGGGACCGCCGTTAGCCCAACGGCCAAAGCGATCCAGCTCAGCGTAGTCCACTGGCTGGCGAGTGCGCGGATCGCGCCAGACCTGCTGCTGACTGCAATGAATGGCCGTGATGCCCGGCGCGTCGGCTGAGGTTGCAGGACGCAGGCGAAACGTCATTTTTTGCGCTTATCGTCGTGGACGAAGATGCTCAGCAAAGCGCTGACGATGCTCACAATGAGCGCCCCCCAGAAAGCTGAAGCGAAATCTTCGACGTAGAATCCCACCTTAAGCCAGTGTTCGGCTATGGCCGCAGCCGTCCAGAAGGTTATGGCGTTGATGACCAGAGTGAACAGGCCC
>DAOTZR010000206.1:0-18822 GCA_034434315.1 Anaerolineae bacterium | reverse complement strand
ATACGATCCGGCTTATGAGCGCTGGTTCCTGAGCACACCGCTGACCCGTGCCCTTCAGGCGGTCCCGCATCCGCTGGTGCTGGATGTGGGGACGGGGACCGGGCGCCTGCCGCGTTTGTTGTTGCAGGAAGAGGGCTTTCGTGGACGGGTGATCGGCGTGGATTATGCGTTGCGCATGTTGCGTGAGGCGGCACAGCAGCGCCCTGGGGATGAGCGCTGCCTGTGGGTACAGCAAGAGGCGAGCCGCTTGCCTTTCGCTGATGCGACCTTCACCGCGGTGACCTGTTTGGAGGTGCTGGAGTTCACCCCGAATCCGCGCCGGACGTTGCAGGAGCTGGTGCGGGTGTTGCAGCCGGGCGGGTTGTTACTGGTTTCGAATCGGATCGGACCCGATGCGTGGCTCTTGCCGGGCCGGCGTTTTACGCCGGAGGCGTTTGAGGCCTGTCTGCGCAGCCTGAGCCTGGAGATGATCCACACGCAGAGCTGGCAGGAGGATTATGATCTGGTGTGGGCGGTGAAGCCCGGTGTACTCCAGGCGCGCGAGCCTTTACCCCTGACGGCTTATCTGCGGTGTCCTATGTGTGGCGCGGCTTTAGATCCAGGTTTGCAGTGTCCGCAAGGTCATTGTGGGGCGCGGTGGGATGAGGGGATTGTGCGCATGGCATGAAGCGGCATGATCCGGGCTGGCAGCGCTTTTGGGCCTTGCTGATTAAGGACTACCGCCTGGTGCTGCGCGATCCGCGCGCCCTGGCTTTGGTGATCTTTGCCCCGACTTTTCTCCTGTTTATCCTGGCTTATATTTTCCGCGTTGATGCGCAGCATACCCGCCTGGTTCTCTGGGATCAGGATCGCAGTCCCCTATCCCGGAGTTATGTGGAAGCACTGACCGCCGGAGGCGAGATGCAGGTGGTGGCCTGGGTGCAGGATGAGGCCGAGGGCGAGCGGCTGTTGCAGGCCGGTCGGGCCGATGTAGTGCTGGTGATTCCGTCGGGGTTTGGAGAACGTCTCCTGCGGGCCGAGCAGGCACCGGTCCAGGCGTTGCTGGATGGGACGGAGGCGCTTCTGGCTCCGCAACAGGCCGCGCGGTTGGTGCAGCGCTCGGTGGAATTCAGTCAGAAGGTGTTGCTCCGCGGATTGACGCTCCAGGGCACTCCTGTGGAGCTGCGCAGTGTGGTCTGGTATAACCCGCGGCTGGATCCATTGGAGAGTATGGTGCCGGGCCTGATCGCGTTGGTGTTGGCCATGCCAGCGCTGGCTTTTGCTCTGGCGCTGGCGCGGGAACGCGAAGCCGGTTTGTTTGAGGGGCTGATCAGCACGCCGGTGCGAGGTTGGGAATATTGGATGAGCAAAGCGTTGGCCTACATCAGCCTGGGTACGCTGAGTGTGGCGGGCCTGTTGGTTTTGAGTGCAGGGTATTTCCGGGTGCCTTTTCGTGGCTCGCTCCTGGTGTACGTTGCTTTGACCGCTCTGTATCTGGCAGCGATGATTGGGGTGTTGATGGCTCTCGCTCCGCTGATGCATACGCAGCAGGTGGCGTTTTTTGTGGCGCTGCTCTATTTCTTCGTCCCCGGTTTTTTCAATGCCGGGCTGTTTTCCCCGGTACCGCGAACGGGGCTGGGACATTGGGTGGCGGAGGCGCTGCCGGCAACGCATTTCATCGCCATTACGCGCGGGGTGTTTTTGAAGGGGGCGACGCTGGCCATGCTCCAACATCACGTGCTGGTGCTTGTGGGGATGAGCGGCCTGGGGATGGTGTTGGCTCTGGTGGGATTTCGGAAGCAATTGTCATGAGCCTGTATGGGATGCGCATCTGGGCCATTGCCCGTAAGGACTTGCAGCAGATTGTGCGCGACCGGACCCTGCTGTTGTTTATGTTCCTGGTGCCGGTGGTACAGTTGATTTTGCTGGCGCAGGCGACGGAGCGCGGGGTACGGAATCTCCCCATCGGCGTGCTGGAGTTGGCGCCGGGGACTGCCAGCCGCAATTTGAGTGCGCTCATCGAAGCTTCGGAGGGATTTACGATTGTCCTCTGGCCTGAATCCTGGGAGGCGGGGATCCAGGCCATGGAACGCGGGGAGATTGTCGGATTGGTGATAATTCCCGCCGGGCTGGACGGTGCCAGCCGGGGCGTGGGGGCGGGGGTAACGCTCCAGGTGATTGTGGATGGGAGTAATAGCGTGGTCGGGAGTGTGGTCCGCGCCCAGATGCAACAAGTACTCCAGCGTTTTTTGAGCCGCTCGTCGCTCCAGGTGGGGATAGATGTGGTGACGCTGTGGCGCTATAATCCGGGCGGGCATTCTCGTCCGCCGATGATTGTAGCCCAGTTGGGATTCATCACCTATCAGATTACCCTGGCAACCGCCGCTTTAGGGCTGACGCGCGAGCGCGATGCGGGCACGTTGGAGCAGCTTCTGGTGACGCCGCTGCAGCGTCTGGAATTGCTCGGTGGCAAGGTGGTGGCACCAACCCTGGTGGGGATGGTAGATTTCGCGCTCATGCTGCTGCTGGTGCGCTATGGCTTTGGCATTGTGCCTCAGGGAAAGTTAACTTTGCTGGCTGGGGCGACGCTGGTGTTTATCCTCATCGAAGTGGTGTGGGGGATTTTGCTTTCGGCCCTGGCGCGCACGCAACAGCAGGCGATTTTACTGGTGTTCATGCAAGCGATGGTGGATGTAGCGCTTTCCGGCTATCTGGCGCCCATGCATCAGATGCCCTGGGTGCTGCGCGTCGTGGCGCAGGTCATCCCATTTCAGCACTATCTGGTGCTCTTGCGTGGCGTTATCCTGAAGGGGGCGGATGGGCTGGTATTGGCTTCGCATGTGCTCGCCCTGGGCGGGCTACTGCTGGTGCTCACTCCTCTTACGGTGAGGGTGATGGCCCGCCATCTGGATTAGCCCATTAACTGACGCTCAAAGTCAGGGGGGCGGCTTAGCAGGTGGTGTCGGGGATGGCCAGCTCATGGGCCGCTCCTTGTTTACTCTGCCAACCGCTCAGAGCAGTTATCAAGGTGCTCCGCGAGGGCCAATGCTCAGCCTGCGAGTTCCATTTTCGGGCCAAAGGAGGCTGTTGGCACGCCGGGCGAGAGTCAGGTCGGCCCAACTGTTACAGACTCGAAAATAGCCCCTACTTGACATCGAAGGCCTTCGCATTACACTTTGAAGTATGCTACGACGCGTCGAAGTACTGCGATTTAAAGCGGGCCAGCGCACTGCCGCCCCGCCACCGGAGGTTTTCTGGGAGCGGGCGCCTGAGGGCGTCCCGACCGAGGCGGGGGAAGAGCTGGTCATCCTGGTGGACCTTGAGCCGTACATCCCCCATCGGGCGCGCGAGGTGCGGACCCTGGCGGAGGAGACTTACTGGACGGCTTTGGGGAGCGTGACCGCGCGGATGCGGCGCGCCCTGGCCGCGGCCAACCGCTACCTGGTGCAGCACAACGTCGGTGTTACGGCGGAGCAGCGGACTTATGGCAGCCTGTCGCTGATGAGCTTCTGGCAGGACGAAGCTTTCATCGGACAGGTCGGGCCGGGCAACACCCTGATCCACTATCCCCAGCAGCGCCTGTTGGAGCTTTTCCCCAAAGCGGGCCGGGCGCAGACCCCTCTGGGGGTAGCCGTGCCCCCCGTCATTCACATCAGCTACGCCACCCTGGAGCCGGGCTGTCAGGTTGTGCTCCTGACGAACTCGATCATGCAGACGCGCTACATCCCGGCCTGGGAGGCGCTCCTGGCCGACCAGGCGACTGCTCCGGATGCGGATATTTTTGCGGCGGAACTGGCGCGTAAGCAGGTCAGTGGCGGGGCCATCCATGTTTTTTGTCTGACGGATGAAGAGGTCCAGCCGGCGCCGCCGGCCCGCCGTAAACTGTACCTGCTGCCGTGGTCCAGGGCAGGACGGTCAGCGCCGGATACCGTTAGCCCGGCGCCTGCCACACCGACGGCTGGTACCGGCGCCGCGCAGCCTGGCGCATGGATGCGTCTATGGGCGCGTTGGCGCACCGCCATCATGTCGACTTCTGTCGGCAAACCCTCCGCCATGGCGCAGCCGGTGGCGGGGGCGGAGCAGTCTGGCGCTGTCCCGGCGCCTGAAGCGCCCCGGTCGGCTGGCGATGCCGGCAAGTCGTCCGGCGTTGCGGAGCCGGGAGCACTGGCACGGCTTTGGTCGCGTTGGCGCGCTGGCTCATCGGCGGCGGACACCGGGGAAGCGTCCGCGACACCGGTGCTTGAGGCCTGGGCGTACTGGCAGCCCGCTCCCGGCGCTGAGGCGCAGAAGGTTAAGCCGGAAGAGGCATCACGCCCGGACTTGCCCCAGGCTGGCCCAGGGCCGTTGTCTTATGGTGAAGAGGAAGCGGCTCTGGAGTCATCCGCCGACCTGGAGGTCTCCGACGAGGAGACTGAGGAGAAAACCGGTGGGTGGTGGTCGGGCCTCCGCGCGCGCTTGCGTCTGCAGCGGATCTCTGAGGAAGGCGCGGAGGGGCAAAGCCAGAGATGCGCAAGGCGTTTTACGGTGCGGGGGAAGGTCTGGCACGGGAAAAGGCGGAAAACTACCCGCCGGATGACCCTCTTTATCCAAAAAACTTTACAGCCCTTGCTGCCGGGCCGGGCGGCCCCATCTTCGACCCCGCTCTTGCGACCGGTGCCAGCGGAGATGCGTTGGTTTCCCTGGCTGGCTCTGGCGCTGGCGCTGCTGGCGCTGCTGGTAACGGGGCTGGCTTACGCAGATATGGGCGGGGCGCAGCGGGCCGCGTCGTTGTTGGAGGAGGCGGAAAAGGCCCGGACGTTGGCTTACGAACAGCAGACACCGGAAAGCTGGCGCAAGGTCCAGAGTCTGGCGAATACGGTGCTGGTGTTGGATGCGAATAATGAACAGGCCCGCGCTTTACGGGATGAGGCGGCGCTGGCTCTGGATGCGCTGCAAAAGGCGGCTTTGCTGGCCTTGCAGCCTTTGCGCGAGCTGGGCGTATCGCCGCAGCCTCGGCGGATCATCGCGACGGATGCAGCTCTGTATTTGCTCAATCCCCTCACGGATGAGGTGTTGGCTCTGGATGCGCGCGAGCCGGGCGTGGCGCGGAGTTTGCTCAAACGCGGGCAGGTTTTGAACGGGCATACGATTCCCCATTTGGTGGATATAGCCTGGATGGAGCCTGCGCCGGGTTTCCTGGATGGCGCGCTGCTGGTCTATGGCGATGGTGGGTATCTGTACACGTATGAGCCGACGCTGGGACCGGAGAGCATTACGGTTCAGCTTCTGGCGGGGGATTTGCCGCCGGGTGCGGTCACGATGATGGGATTGTGGGGGACGCGCCTGTATGTGGTTCAGCGCCAGGCGAATGCATTGTTGCGCTATCAGCCCCTGAATGGGTTGTATAACGCGCCGCCGCGTCCTTATTTCGCGCCAACGCTGACGCCGCCTCTGCAAAATGTGTTGGCACTGGCGCTGGATGGTCGGGTGTATTTGTTGTCTGGCGATGGGACGTTGCAGGCCTATTATGAGGGGGTCGAGGATCCGGGCTTTAAGGTGCAGGGATTACCGGATCCGATTCAGCCAACGATTTTGGCGCTGGATCCGGAGCCGGACGGGGAGATTTATCTGGCCGATCCGCGGCAGGAGTTGATTGTGGTGTTAGATCGGAAAGGGACTTTCCGGCATCAATTCCGTTTGCCGGGGCACATGGGGCGCAGTCTGGAAGCGCTGGCCGTGTCTCCGGACGGAAAAACGCTCTATCTGGTGGCGGAGAACAAGCTTTATCAGGCGCCCCTGCCCGATTTTGCGCAATAGGGCGGTATTTGTTGGGGGATGCATCATCGAGTGCGGCGTCGGGGCACGTGGAGGCGAGGATGGAGACCTATCGCACATTTGTGGCTTTGCCTTTGAGTGTAGCGCTCAAACAGGAATTGCAGGCGTTGCAGGTGAAGTTGCAGCGCACCTGTCCGCCACAGAGTGTGCGCTGGGTTGAACCAGAGGGGATGCACATTACCCTGTTTTTCCTGGGGGACGTCGAGACAGGCCGCTTACCCGCCATTCAGGCGGCTCTGGGGGAGGTGGCTCGATCCGCGCGGAGGATGACTTGCCGGGTGGGAGGATTGGGAGCTTTCCCCAATCTCCGCCGTCCACGAGTGGTCTGGGTGGGGCTTGAGGAGCCGGAAGGCCATCTGCCCCGACTGGCCCAGGCGGTGAATGCGGCCCTGGAGGGCCTGGGGTTTACGCCGGAGGCGCGTGAATTCAAGCCGCATCTCACTTTGGGGCGCGTATCAAAGCATGCGACGCCGGCCGAGCTTGAGGCGTTGGGTAAAGTCCTGGAGCGCACCGAGACTCCGACCTGGCGGGAAGTTATGACGGAGCTGGTGTTTTATCGCAGCCAGCTCAAGCCCACAGGGGCGGTATATACACCTCTGGCGCGCTGGACGCTGGCCTGACGTTTGTGGGCGCGCCGGGGGATTTTACAGCGCGTCTCCGAGTAAGATACCCAGCAGACCCAGGATAACGCCAAGGTGCAGGAAGAAGTCATCCTGCACCAGGAACACGATCAAGGGCCATTCGGGCAGCCAGCGCAGAATCAGGTTGAGCAGGACCAATCCCGCGCCGATAAAGACCGGCAGGCCTTTGCGGTGAGCTAAAAAGTTCCCCACGTTGCTGATGAGTTCCACGATGCGGTTGGTTTCTCTGGTGGCGGGACTCATGCCATCACCTCCCCATTGTTCAGGTAAACCAAAAGCCAACGCACTCCAATTTCGATGAGCGATAAGGCCATGCTGGGTGCGGGTTTCTCCTGCGCGCTGATCTGGCTGGGCAGTGCCGGGACATGGACAAAGCCCACGCGCGTATCGGGGGCATGTTGTGCTGCCCAATGGCAGGCCAGGTAGAAGGCCTGATTGCACAGGTAGGTCCCGGCGTGATAGGATAGTTCCGCGGGTATGTCGGTGGCGCGCAGGTGTTCGACCAGTTCACGGGTGGGCAGGGTGGAGAAATAGGCGGCGGGGCCGTCAGGAACAATCGGCTGATCCCGGATAACTTTACCGCTGTTGTCGGGGATGCGAAAGTCCAGCCAGTTCAGGGCTACCCGCTCGATGGAGAAGGCGGAGCGTCCGGTAGCCTGGCCTAACATGAGCACAATGGCAGGGCGGATGGCTTCCAGAGCCGGGATGAGGGCCGCGGCCACACGCTCGCTTGCGACCGGCAGCAGGAGCGTCTGCAGGTCGGTGCCAAGGGGCGGTTGGCTCTGTAGCAGGGCCAGGACTTCTTCGGTGGGATTAACTTCGGAGCCTTCAAAAGGCTCAAACCCTGTCACCAGAATGCGCATGGACACCTCGTGTGTAGAATCGGCCTTTTTCGAATCGGATACGCGGCCTGTAGGGTGGATTGTATCCGAAACTGACAAAAAACGCAACCGTGGGGGCGAATGTGGGGCGAAAATGTAAGAGCGAAAAATGTGGTAGGGGCAAAAAATTTTTCGCCCCTACCACCATATTCATATTTTCTATCGGACAACCTGCCAGGTCATGAAAACGCCATAGGCGACCAAAAGGATGCCCAGGACGGTGAGACCGCGCTTGAGCCAGGTATCCGTCTGCTCGCTGATGGACAGGTCCAGGATGATAGAACGCACACCCATCAGGGCATGCGCGACAACCACGATGAGCATGGCCGTCTCCAGGGCGAAGATCCCCGGATGGGAGAGGTATTCCACAACTTCTTCGTAATAGCGCAGTCCTTCGGGAGCCACAAAGTGCTGCGTGACCATGTGTACGCCCAGTAACACGAGCAGCAGTGCGCCGGTGATGGCTTGCCAGATCCACATCTTTCGCCTCCTTACCCGATCGCCACAATCGCCGCCAGCATGACGGCGGTGAGCACGACACTGAGAAGCAGGGCGCCCCAGAAGAGCTGGGCCTGATATTTGGCGCCCCATCCCAGGCCTAACACAGTGACCCGAATGCCGTTGATGGCGTGATACAGCAGGCCGAAAATCAGCACAGCATCACCCACCATGAAGATGGGTTGTTTGACCAGCTTGATAAAGCTATCCCAGGCTTCGGGGCCGCGGGCCAGATTGCTGATCATGGTCAAGTGCAGGGCCAGGTATACGACCAGACCGATAGCCGTCAGGCGCATGAGGATGAAGCCAATGCCACCCTCGCGCCGACCCCGCAGGTCAATCCAGGTCCAGATTTTCTGCCAGGTGGATTGCGTTTCCATGCTTGCCTCCTATTTGCCGGTGAAGAAACGTCGTCGTAGCCAGCCGATGGCCTGCGAGGGGTCCACGCTGGAGGGGCAGACTTCGCTGCATTCCATGGCCGAGTGGCAGCGCCACACGCCATGGGGGCCACGGGCGATCTCACAGGCGCCGGTGGCGTCCACATCGCGCGGCTCCTCCAGCACACGGGCCAGGGCCGCCAGGGGCGCCGGACCGAGGTATTTGAGGTTACTGACAACCGGACAGGCCGACATGCACAGGCCGCACTCGATGCAGTCTTCAAAGCGGTTGCCGGGTTCGGGACTCGGTGCCAACTCGTCACTGCGGGAATAGGGCAGGCCCATCTGATCCATCTTTTGCAGGAGAGGCTTCACGTCTACGGCCAGGTCACCCACCCAGGGGAAATTGCGCAACGGTTCCAGGGTCACGGTGGCGCCTTCAGGGAACTCGGCCACGGGTGTGATGCACATCAGCCGCTCCCGACCATTGATTCGCGCGCCGCACAGGCCACAGGAGGCGTGATGGCAGGCATGACGGAACATCAGGCTGTGATCCTGTTCGCCAAAAACCTGAGCCACACCGTCAATGATGTTGGCTTCGTCGTGAAGTTGTACGGTGAATACCTGGTAATAGCGGCGCCGGGTAGGGCTACCGCGCAAAATGCGAAGTTTCAGCGTGCGCATGATGTCCTCCCTACGAGCGATAGTAAGCGCGATATGAAGCCAGGGGGACTTCTTTGGTGCGGCAGGGGGTGGTGATCCCCGTGACGCCGGCCAGAATGTCGCCCAGCTTTTCGGCCATGGCGCGCGCGGTGGTGGTTTTACCGCCGAGAATGGAGAAAAGACCTTCCGCGCCGTCGGGGGCATGGTTGAAGCAATCGAATCCGCGCGTCAACTCGCGGCCTTCCACCTTGCCGCCGCCAACGGTTTTGTCCAGCAACGGACGGGCCGCGGCTGAAATGCCCCGCAGAGGCGCCGTGGAGAAGCCCGGCACCAATAGCTCGCCGCAGTCCAGCATCTGCTTGATCTGTTCCGGCGGGATGGGGATGCGATCCGGATCCTGAATCACCCACGAGGTCGTGCCGATCACGGCATTGCGCCGCTGGGGCACGATGATGTCCCCGTCGCCGGGGCGGTTGAGGCGGTTGATGACCCGCTGGGTCCAGCGCCGGTGAACAGCCACCATGATGCCGGCAGTGGGGACCATGGCCACGTGTTTGACGCCGGCCATCTGGGCTACCTGCGCTCCCCACGGCCCTGCAGCATTAATGACTAGGTCCGCGCCCAGGACTTTTTCCTTACCGGTGGAGCGATCGAGAACCTTAACGCCGGTGATGGTGCGTCCCGACCAGACAAATTCTTTGACTTCGGTATAGGGATACACCACAGCCCCGTTGAGCCTGGCCGTAGCCAGGAAAGCCAGGCTGAAGTGGAAGGGGTCGAAGACCCCATCTGGCACACGCACAGCGGCCAACAATTTGGGATTGAGGTTGGGCTCCAGTTCCAGGGCCTGTTTGGGCGTGAGCTGCCGGGTGGGAATGCCGGCATTGGCGCACCCCTCCAGGAAACGATCCAGATAGCTCATGTCCTCTTCGGTGAGCGCGACAAACAGGCCATCATTGCGCTCCAACAGATCAGGCATGAGCTTGCGCATGAGGGCGTTTTCCTCAGCGCATTCTTTGGCGGCCTCCGGATCGGTCATGGCATAACGTCCGCCGGAATGCAACAGGCCGTGATTGCGCCCCGTGGTTTCCGAGGCGATTTCGCCGCGCTCGACGACGGTGACGCGGTACCCGCGCAGCGCCAGATCGTGCGCGACGGCGCACCCGGTCGAGCCAGCACCGATAATCAAAGCGTGCACACTCATAAGACCTCCTGTAAGATAACATGCATAGCTACATCTACCTCTCCTGGAAGCGTGCCATAAAGGCTTTCACCGCTGCGGCAGATTCAAGCTGTAGCGCCGTTTGAGCAATCTCACGGGCCTCGGCCAGCGTCAAACCGCGGATGATATCTTTCGCCCCAGGAATGGCAGGCGGATTCATGCTAAACTCATCCAGCCCCAGGCCCAACAAGATCGGAATCCCCATCGGCATGCCGGCCAGCTCCCCGCACAGGCCGACCCAGATGCCCCGCGCGTGTGCCGCGTCAATCACCTGCTGGATCAGGCGCAGCACAGCCGGATGGAACGGGTCAGCCAGATGAGCTACCTCAGCATTGGTGCGGTCGGCGGCCATGGTGTACTGGCTCAAGTCGTTCGTGCCGATGCTGAAGAAATCCACCTCCTGGGCCAGCCGGTCAGCAATCACGGCAGCGGAGGGGACCTCCACCATGATACCCACTTCTACCGTTTCGTCAAAGGGCACTCCTGCCGCGCGCAGCTCAGCTTGAGCAGCCTGCACCGCCTCGCGGAAAGTGCGGGCCTCTTCCACGGTAGCGACCATGGGTGCCATGATCTTGAGATTGTGGCCGGGACTGGCGCGGAGAATGGCGCGGAGCTGAGTCATGAGCAAATCGCGCCGATCCAGGCACAGGCGAATGCCGCGCCAGCCCAGGAAAGGATTCTCCTCTTCGGGCGCCTCGATGTAGGGCAGGGGCTTATCGCCGCCGACATCCAGGGTCCGGATCACCAGCGGGCGGGTGCCAAAAACTTCGGCAATAGCGTGGTATAGGGCATATTGTTCTTCTTCGGAAGGAGCGGTTTGTCGGTCCAGGTACAGGAATTCGGTACGCAGCAGGCCTACGCCTTCAGCGCCAAAATCGAGGGCGCGTCGCGCATCCGCCAGGCCGCGGATGTTAGCCACTACCTCCACCCGCTTACCGTCGCGGGTGATAGCGGGGGCCTGCCCGCGCGATTGGGCATCGGCGAGGTGCGCCAGCCAGGTCTCCCGGCGCTGCTGATAGGCCGCTCGGCTCTCCGGGCTGGGGGCGGCCTCGACGATCCCCGCATCCCCATCTATAACGACCAGTGTGCCCGGTTGAATCCGCAGGAGATCCGGCCCGAGTCCGGCCACAGCCGGGATGTTGAGCGCACGGGCGAGAATGGCGGTATGGGATGTGGCTCCGCCCAGGACGGTAGCGATGCCCAGCACCTTGCTGGAATCCATGTGAATCGTATCTGCTGGCATCAGGTCCTGCGCCAGGAGGATGCCCGGTTCGTCCATGGCAGGCAGGGCGCTGGCGGGAGTCCCGACGAGGTGGCGTAGCACCTGCTCGCCAACGCTGGACAAATCCACAGCTCGCGCCTGCAGATAGGGATCGTCCAGGTTTTGAAAATCGGCGACCTGGGTTTGCACGGCGGTTTGCCAGGCGACTTCGGCATTGATGCGTTCGCCGCGAATCCGGGCGATGGCGACGTCCACCAGCGTGGGGTCCGTCAGGAACAGCAGATGGGCGTCGAAGATGGCGGCTTCGTAAGCGCCGGCCTGTTTTTGCGCGCGCGCCTGCAGAGCTTCGATGTCCTGGCGTGTGGCGGCCAGGGCCTCTTGCAGGCGCTGGACTTCCTTTTCCGGATCGGTCACGCTGCGCTGAACAACGGTGATCCGTTGGACCTGATAGACATAGGCCGGTCCTAAAGCCACGCCGGGTGAGACGGGAATACCGGCTAGTTGTCCGGCCCGAAGGACCACCGGGGCTGTCGGGCGGGGGGCTGTGGCCAGCAGCACATCCTGGTCCGTTTCGTAGAAATTGTTCTGGACCAAAACGGTCAAAGCATCCAGCGCTTCCAGGGCGTCAGGGCCATCAGCGGTCAGGGCAATTTGATGGCCCTGCAGGACGCCCAGGGTAGCCACTTGATTGATGCTCTTGGCGCTGACCCAATCTGAGCCGCGCGTGAGGTTGCGGATGTACACCGTGGCCTGGTAGCGTCCGGCCGTGCTGACGAACTGCGCCGCTGGGCGGGCGTGCAAACCCAGGCGGTTGGTGACGGTCATGACCCGTTCGGGGGCTCCCTCGACCTGGATCTGTGAGGCCGGGCCGGAAATTTCGGGCACGCCCTTCAACTGCGTGATTTTGGCGACCAGGGCGTTCTGGGCCTCTTCAATTACGGTGTGAATGGGGCTGCCGGTCATGATTTGCACAGCGGCGACAATAGCCCCTTCGACCAGGGGCGCGGGGCAGAGGTGAATGTGTTCGCGCCAGGGGGTGGGGAGAAACTCCAGAGCCGCCTCGGTGCTCAATAAGGCGCTGCCGAGATCCATGAGGATGACGACCCCATCGGGACTGTAGACACGTTCAATAGCCTGTTGGACCTTAAAAGCGTCCGTGCCGATGGGATTTTCGGGATTGTCAATGCCCCCCGCTGTAGCGATGGGGACCTGGCCTTGCGTCATCTGTTCGGCCAACAGGCGCACACCCTCGGCCAACTCTGCACTGTGCGAAACGATCACCAATCCAATCATAGGTGACTCCTGTTTTAGTTTTCCGCCAAAGCGTGCACCAGTTCCCGGCAGAAAGCGGGAATATCTTCGACAACTCGACCCCAAACCAGGTTGCCATCCCGCAACGCCGGTTCATCTACCCAAATAGCGCCGGCATTGATCAGATCATCCCGAATGCCGCGCGAACCGGTAGCGCGCTTGCCGCGCACGATGCCAGCAGAGGCCAGCACCCATCCGGCATGGCAAATCGCCGCGATGATTTTGTGTTGCGCGTCCATGGCCCGCACCAGCGCCAGCACGGCTTCGGAGCGCCGTAGTTTATCGGGGGCCCAGCCGCCGGGCACGACCAGAGCGTCCAGGCTGTTGGGATCAACCTGGTCAATCAGCACGTCCGGGCGGGCCGCGAGGCAATGCTTGCCATGGAAGGTCTCCATCTTTGTGGCGATAATGAGCACCTGAGCGCCCTCTTCGCGCAAGCGCATAACCGGCACCCAAAATTCCAGATCCTCAAAACCTTCGTCTACCAACACTCCAATGCGTTTGTGTTCCAGAAGCATGGCAACCTCTCATTTACAGCCTGGTTACAGGCCGGGCAATAGGCGACTTCATGAATGGTTTGCAGCACCTGGTCAGTGAGCGCTTCTGGCGGTCCGGGCACAAATCCAACCTGACCGCAAGCGCAGGCGTACCACCCCAGGTGGACATGTTCAAAGGGCAGGCGCGGGGCCTGAAGGTCAATCCATTCCACATCCAGGTGCCAGCGAGCATTGGTGATCAAGCCCCTGGCCCCCAGCGCCTGAAGTTTTTTGATGTACAGGGCGGTATGGGTGCAATGGCGCATCAGCAAAACCCCTACCGTCACATCGTCGGGGAAAGCCAACGTCCTGGCATCCCCGTGCAGCCAAATCAGATTGTCGGGCAGAGGCCCTTGTTGCAGGGCCTGGGACAGTAAGGCGTCCTGGTACTCCAGGGCATATACCTTGCGGCAAACCTGGGCCATACGGCGTGCCAGGCGTAAATCGCCAGCGCCGATATCTAGAACGACATCATCAGGACCGACCCAGGCAAGGGCCTGATGATAGGTCATCTCGTCATAGGGTGCCCAGAGGGCTTCCCAATCAACGTTGACCATGCTTGTTTTCGGTTTCCGCCTCGGACCTAAGAAAACCCGTTCCGCGCGTGATGATGTTAATCAGCAGGGAGACGCCAAAAGCGAGCCAGACAGCCGCCGCGCCACCCAGACCCCACAACAGGGCTTCTTTCCAATCGGTCGCCGGCCACACCTGATACGCCAGAAAAGCGCCAAAAATCAGGCTCAGTGCGCCAATCACGCCGAGTCCGGTGCGCAGCTTAATCCAGGGCTGAATGGGACGATCCTGCTCTGGTGTTGGTTTTTTGGATTTAGCTTTAGTCATGGTGCCTCATTAAGGGGGCCGGGACAGGCCCGGCCCCCTGCGTGGGATGGGATTGAGCTTTACTCAATCCAGTTGAAGGTGCGTTCAACCGCCTTGAGCCAGCCCTTGTAGAGCTTGTCGCGGGTATCGGGATCCATCTTGGGTTCCCAGGATTTGTCCACGCCCCAGTTCTGGCGCAGCTCATCGGTGTTCTTCCAGAATCCAACCGCCAGACCGGCCGCGTAAGCGGCACCCAGGGCGGTCGTTTCAGCCACAGTCGGGCGGACCACCGGCACGCCGAGGATATCGGCCTGGAACTGCATCAGCAGCTCGTTGAAGACCATGCCGCCATCCACCTTGAGGGCCTTGAGCTGAACGCCGGAGTCCTTGAACATGGCATCCAGCACCTCACGGGTCTGATAAGCGGTGGCTTCCAGAGCGGCGCGGGCGATGTGACCCCGGTTGATGTAGCGGGTGAGGCCGACGATGACGCCGCGCGCGTCCGAACGCCAGTAGGGCGCGAACAGGCCGGAGAAGGCCGGCACGAAGTAGATGCCGCCATTGTCCTCGACCGTGCGGGCCAGGGGCTCGATATCACTGGACTTTTCGATCATCTTCAGATTGTCGCGCAGCCATTGCACCAGCGCACCGGTGATGGCGATGGAGCCTTCCAGGCAGTAGACCGCCGGCTCATCGTTGAACTTGTACCCCAGGGTGGTGAGCAGGCCGGAATTGGAAGGCACGGGTTTGGTGCCGGTGTTCATCAGCATGAAGCAGCCCGTCCCGTAAGTGTTCTTGGCCTCGCCGGGGCTGAAGCAGGTCTGGCCCACCAGCGCCGCCTGCTGGTCACCCAGGTCACCGCAGACGGGGATCTTGTCGCCGAAGGGGCCATCTACCGGCGTGTAGCCGTAAATCTTGGTGTCGCTGGAGGGGCGGATTTCCGGCAGCATCTGCCGCGGAATGCCCATGATATCCAGGATTTCCTGATCCCAGTCGAGGGTTTCCAGGTTCATCAGCATGGTGCGGCTGGCATTGGAAACATCGGTGACGTGAGCGCCGCCGTTGGGACCACCCGTAACCCACCAGATCACCCAGGTGTCAATGTTGCCAAAGATGGCCTCGCCCTTTTCAGCCGCTTCGCGCACACCCGGCACATTGTCCAGAATCCACTTGATCTTGGGGCCGGAGAAGTAGGTGGCCAGAGGCAGCCCCACTTTCGGGCGGAAGCGATCCTGCCCCCCGTCAGCCGCCAGCGCGTTGCAGATATCGGCCGTGCGGGTGTCCTGCCAGACGATAGCGTTGTAATAGGGCTGGCCGGTCTTGGGGTTCCAGACGATGGTGGTCTCGCGCTGATTGGTCACGCCGACAGCGGCGATGTCGCCCGGTTTGGCGCCGGCTTTCTCCAGCGCCCCACGCACTACGTCCTGGGTGCGTTCCCAGATTTCCATGGGGTTGTGCTCAACCCAACCAGGTTTGGGGTAAATCTGCTCATGTTCAAGCTGATGGACACTGACCACCTGACCGGCATGATTGAAAAGCATGCACCGGGTGCTGGTTGTCCCCTGATCAATCGCTGCTACGTACTTCGCCATACAAACCTCCTGTGATGTGAATTGAACTGAACGGGATCAAAATTCAACGTACAGCCTCGTACAAGGCTTTAAGAATCAGGTAAGATGAAGTGGCGCCGGGGTCCTGGTGCCCAATGCTGCGCTCAAAGAGATAGCTAGCCCGCCCTTTCTTCGCCAGCATAGGGATGGTATCGCGCATGCCCTTTTCGGCAGCTAAAACGGCCTGTTCCAGGGCCTGTTGTGTCGTCATACCGTCGCTCACCCCTTTTTTGAGGGCTTCAAGAGCCGGGGTGAGTGCATCCACCATGGTTTTATCTCCCAGATTGGCTTTACCGCGTTGGAGCACGCCATTCAGACCGGCTTCCAGCATGGCTACCAAGTCTGCATCCGACAGCTCATGTTTCCCTTCTACGGCGCTGCCTGCACGCATGAAGAATGTTCCGTACAATGGGCCGCCGGCTCCCCCCACGGAACCCAGCAAAGCCATGCCCGTGGTTTTCAAGATGCTGCCGATGTCTTTATCTTCCACTCCTGGTAGCTGCGTCATGACCTTCTGGAATCCGCGATCCATGTTGATTCCATGATCAGCGTCACCGATGGCAGCATCTAATTCGGTGAGGTAGACCTTATTTTCAGCCAAAACCTCGGCCACGGCGCGCAGCCAGGAAACGATGTGCGCTTTCGTAATCATGCAGACTCTAAGCCTCCTTGATCATCACAAATTTTAACGGGTTCTATATGCCCCAACGCAGGCCAGGGGTCTTAACCGGGGCATCCCACAGGTCAATCATTTCATCGTCAACCTTGAGCAGGGTGATGGAGAAGCCTTGCATTTCCAGCGAGGTGATGTAAGGCCCAACCAGGTTGCGCACGATGACCAGACCTTTCTTCTGGCAGATTTCAGCCAGTTTGCGGTAGATCACGAACAGTTCGGCAATGGGGGTGCCGCCCATACTGTTGACGAAGGCGATGACGCGATCACCGGCCTGGAAGGGCGGATCTACCAGTTCGACTTCCACCCATTCGGCCTTTTCCGGATCCCATTCGCGGACCTTGCGCGTGTAAGCCTGATCCTCGATGATGCTCAGAGCCATCATCTCGGTAATCTCATCGGCGGGCTTGAGCTTCATACGCTCGCGGCCGGGCTCGCCATGGATGCCGATGCCGATTTCCATCTCATCCTCGCCCAGCTCAAACGTGGGGGAACCTTTGGCCGGAACCGTGCAGGACGTCAAGGCCATGCCCATGCTTCGACCGTTGATGTTGACCTGCCGGCACAGATCGGCTAGGCGCTTGAGATCGTATTTGCGCTCGGCTGCAGCTCCGACAATCTTCTCAGCCAACACGGTGGTGCCCACACCGCGCCGGCCAGCCGTGTACAGGCTGTCTTTAACGGCCACGTCGTCATCAATCAGAATATTGGCCACGGGGATGCCCTCGGCGAAGGCCAGTTCTGCCGCCATTTCGAAGTTCATCACATCCCCGGTGTAGTTCTTGACGATGTACAGGACGCCCGCGCCACTGTTCACCTTGCGCGCGGCCTCCAGCATTTGATCGGGAGTGGGCGAGGTGAAAACTTCCCCAGGGCAGGCCGCATCCAGCATACCAATGCCGACAAATCCGCCGTGCATAGGTTCATGGCCACTGCCACCGCCCGAAATAACCGCCACCTTGCCTTCTACGGGGGCATCGGCTCGGTACACGAAACGCGGCTCCAGGTTGATCTTGATCAGATCGGGGTAGGCCAGCTCCATGCCCTGCAGGCTCTCATTGACGAAATGCTCAACGCGATTGATCAGTTTTTTCATGGCTACCTCCGCATAGCTCAGAGACATAAAAGGGAGCCCTGTTCGACCTTTGAGGGTCGAACAGGGCCAGGGATGTTATTTCTTTTCCGGCAGATTGGCCGTTACCAGTGCATCATACAGCCACATGCCAATCGGACCAGCAATAGCGGGGATGAGAACCGGTGGGATGAGCCAATAGATGCCGTCAAACAGGCCCTTGGTGCCGACCAGGGTACCAAAGATGCGCGGACCCAGGTCACGCGCGGGGTTGATCGAATAGCCGCTCGGCCCACCCAGCGAGAGACCAATAGCGAGCACGGTGAAGCCGACGATGAAGACGCCCAGGTTGCCCGTCACGCCCATGTTCTTCAGGTCGCCGCTGGCGAGGATGCCCCACATCAAGACCATGGTGGCGATGAATTCTGCGATCGAGGCATTCAGCAGGGAATAGCTACCGGTTGCTGCAGCTCCCGCGCCGCCCCAGAAGGTCTGGCCGAAGACCGAGCCCGGTCCGGTGCACCACACATTGGGCATGCCAGCAGCCTGAAGGCCTTCCATGTAGACCAGGTAGACGCCCAGCGCCCCCAGGAAAGCGCCCAGGAATTGCGCAATGATGTAGCCCGGCACCTTGGCCCAGGGGAACCCGCGCTTGAAGGCCAGCGCCAGAGTGACCGCGGGATTGAGATGCGCGCCGGATACACCGCCCGACACATAAACCGCGATGATGACCGCGAACGCCCATCCGATGGTGATGGTGTTCCAGTTATAGGCTGGGGACGCAAGCCGGGGGGCTAAACCGACATTGGCCACGACACCGTCACCCAACAGGATCAGGATGAAAGTGCCGAAGACCTCGCCGAGGAACTCCTTCATGCTAAACGACTTGTTCATACCTGCGGCCTCCTTTAAGGAAATGAGATGAAATTAGGATGTTAGGCTTATACATCAGGTGATAAAACATGGGCTTTAAATTTCCTGCACCATCAGAGGGATAGTCCCTCACGCATGGCTTTACATCACCTCCTTCCTCAAGATGAACGTTCAGGTGGAACTCCCTACAAGAGGGGTAAGAGCTAAAACCTTGAGCGATTCCAACCACTCAGGCCATAGCTGGTACTCTGGAATAATCTCTTGAAACGTTTAACTCACGCAATCCTAAAGGACCCCAGGAAGAGGCCGTAAGATATGAATGGGTTAACGTTTGATTCGCCTTATCTGGTTTGAAACCATGCTTATGGCATTTTCTTCCAGACCAGAAAAGCACTTTCCAGATTGCGTCTTTTTACGTTTAAAACAATAACACTATGGCAGTAACTTTGGGGTACGTTATAACTTTTTAAATCTCACCTCTTTTCACACAGTCCTAATTATATATCTGAAAAAAATACTTGTCAAGACTAACTCTCTGAGCTTCGGACGTGAGTTCGGACATGGGTGGCAAGAATCTCCTGGTTGCGTCAAAATTGGGCTTGTAGCACATTATAGGCCCAAACCAGGAGGT
>DAOTZR010000205.1:0-10103 GCA_034434315.1 Anaerolineae bacterium | reverse complement strand
GGTACGCGGCATGCCGCGCTTGCCCTCGATGGAGGCCATGAGGGCGGTCTCTTCACCGCAAACAAAGGCGCCCGCGCCCATGCGCACTTCCACATCGAAGTCAAAACCGGACCCCAGGATGTTTTTACCCAACAGGCCGTACTCGCGCGCCTGTTCGATGGCCAGGCGCAGGGTGCGCACGGCGATGGGGTACTCGGCGCGGACGTAGATGTAGCCCTGATGGGCGCTGATGGCGTAGGCGGCGATGCCCATGCCTTCCAGCACGGCGTGAGGATCGCCTTCCAGGACGCGCCGGTTCATAAAGGCTCCCGGATCGCCCTCGTCGCCGTTACAGACAACATATTTCACATCGCCCGGCGCCGCTGCGGCAAAGGCCCATTTGCGTCCGGTGGGGAAGCCAGCGCCACCGCGTCCGCGCAGGCCGGAGCGCAGGACTTCGTCAATCACCTGTTGCGGCGTCATTTCGCTGAGTACTTTGGCCAGGGCCATGTAGCCGTTTTCGGCGATGTAGTCTTCAATGTTGTCGGGATCAATTTTACCGACGTTGCGTAATACGACGCGCACCTCTTTGGCTGCAGGGGCTTCCAGCGGTTCACTGGGCGGCTCTTTGTAGGTCATGTTCAGGACCGGGCGGCCCTTGAGCAAGTGCTCTTCTACAAGGTGTGCGATGACTTCTGGAGAGAGGTTGACGTAGTGCGTGCCTTCAGGGTAGACGACCATCTCCGGGCCTTGATGGGGGCGACCCAGGCCATCAACTTCCAGGACCTGCACCTCGTCTTTCAATCCCTGCGCTTCCAGTTGTTTGAGCAGCTCCGCCTCGACCTCGCTCGCCCCTTTGTCCAGACATTGAGGATGAGCGCAAATCAGGATATGGGCTCGATAAACCATAAGACCTCCTCAGGGTTAAATGCCAGGGGCGGGCAAGTTATTTGACGACCCATTCCGCCACGGGCGTGCCTTTGACTACATGCTCCTCAATCAGGCGTCCAGCGCGTGTCGCATCAATTTTGCCGTAGGTTACCATGGCTTCTTCGCCGACCTTGACCTGGACAATCGGTTCGTATTCGCATAGGCCAATACATCCCGTCTGGGTGACAACAACATCGGCTAGTTGTTTGCGCTCAATTTCGTCCAGTAAGGCTTTCATGGTATCCCGTGCACCTGCCGCGATACCGCAGGTACCCATGGCCACAACAATGCGCACCCGCGCAGTTTCGGCACTCAGCCGACGCCGTTCCAAAGCGCGTTCCTTAATCTTCTGCAGTTCTTCCAGGCTTTTCATAAAAGTGACCTCCTGATTTTCATGGATGATGAATACTTTAATTCAGGCCATACCTTGCGGGATAACTTGCAGACTTTCTCGCAAGAACGTCAATACGTCGGGATCGGAAAGCGGGATATCTTCACCCAGTACGGCTTTGATGGCTTGGGTGTCGAATTCAAAGGTCTCGGCATCCCGACGATAACATAACTTAAAGTCTACTTGAGGGTTACCCACGATCAGGCACAGGATGGTGCCAGCCAAATCCCCTAGCGGGGGCCGGTCAATATGCCGCAGCTTGAAACTGGCCGTGGTTACCGTGCCCTTTCCGGGTTCCGATGTGATGGTAAAGGTCCCACCGCACATTTCGGCGGTCTGCTTGAGAAAGGGGATTCCCAGGCCTACCTTACGCGTGGTGCGTGTGGTGATCCAGGGATCCGTGACGCGCGCCAACAGGTCCGGGGGCATGCCACTGCCATTATCGCGGATGGTGAGGCTTAACAGGTCCTGGGCGCTATCTTCGACGATTTCGATTTCAATGTACGTCGCCTGGGCTTTGATGCCGTTTTCGGCGATATCCGAAATATGCTGAGAAAGCTCACGAAAGGCGGGCATAACCTCAGGCGTATTTGCGCAGCATCTTGGGGACATCCGATGGGTTAACCCGTCCGATAACCTCATCGTTGATCATCACGACCGGGGCCTGGGAGCAGGCGCCAACGCAGCGGCAAATTTCCAGGGTGAATTGGCGATCGGGGGTGGTTTCGCCGGTTTTGACTCCCAACACTTGCTCTAGTTTCTGCAAGATCGAGGGGCCGTTGCGCACGTAGCAAGCTGTGCCCAGGCAGACATTGACTTTGTAACGGCCTTGCGGCTGGGTGCGGAAGGAGGAGTAGAAGGTCAGGACGCCATAGATATGGCTCAGAGGAATGTTGAGTTGGGCGCTTACGTAGCGCTGCATGGCAGGCGAAACAAAACCAAACTCCTCTTGCAGGCGGGTAAGCACCAGCATGGTTGCGCCTGGACGGGTTTTGCTCTCCTCCAGGATGGCATCAATACGCGCCTTTTTCTCTGGGATGGCGACCGGATCATCCGCTGGAATCGCATCGAGTTTCATCATAGACGCTCCTCATCTTGTGAAATGAAAAGACCAAAAATATTCCAATTCCAAGATATTATACTGAAAATGCTGTTTTTGTCCAAGTGACATTGCTCACATCTTGGATGGATAGAGCGGAAAAAAGCTTTTCGTGTAGAAGATAGGGTTGGTGTTCATGCGGACTGGTCGCTATTTTAGAGCGCGCGCCAGCAGTTCGCCCCGCACCGTATCCAGCAGCGTGTCGGCGCGGAGATCGGCCAGGGTATAGCAGGGACCGCCCAGACGTTCAGCCAGGGCCTGGGCATACCCTTGATTGAATTCCTGCGCTTCCATATCAATCACTACGGCATCTATACGCTGAGCCTGAATCTCGTCGGCGATGGCGTAGGCTTCTTCCTTAGGCGGCTGCTCACCCATGGAAACATTGCCGGCCCCATCCGTGAGGATGACCAGCAGAGGGCGCAGGTCGGGGCGGCGGATTTTTTCCTCCTGGACAGTTTTCAGGGCCAGCCATAGACCCGCTGAAAGCGGTGTTTTGCCTCCTACAGGCAGGTCGCTCAGATAGCGCTGCGCCAGTTCGACGCTGTTGGTGGGCGGCAGGACCAGGCTCGCCCGGTCGCCGCGGAACACAATCAATCCCACCCGATCGCGGCGCTGATAGGCGTCGGTGAGCAGGGAGAGAATAGCGCCCTTCGTAGCCTGCATCCGCTCCGAGACGGCCATAGACCAGGAGGCATCCACGACAAACAGAACCAGGTTGGCGGCCCGGCGGACGCGCACCTTACGGTGATAGTCATGGGGTTGCAGGCGCAGGGCCGGCCCGCCGCTGCTCTGCTGCCGGCGTTCGCGCTGATAGGGGGCGGCGGCGCGTAAGGTCGCGTCGAGGGCGAGATCGCGGGGATCGCCAGCGGAGGCTTCGGCCCAGACGTAACGTCCCCGTTTGAGTTGCGTGCGTGTGCGGCTACGGCGTCCGCTGACCCGGCGTTTGCGTTGATCGGGCAGGGTCTCCAGCAGGCGCGGCAGAAATTTCTCCCCAATGGGGATGACCTGCTGTGAATCCCACCACTGGCCTTCCGAGGCCCATTGGGGAATCTCCTGGGGTCCGGGGAAAGCCTGAGGCGCCTCGTCCGTCGCGCTGCTTGGAGGAGGCGCCTCAGGGCTTACGCTTTTTTTGACTCTTGCCCTCCGGGCATAGGAGCGGAAGGCACGCTTTTGGCGTCCTTTTCGGCCTGCTGCCGGGCATTGGTTACACGATCCTTCAGGTCCTCCAGGGTCGTGCGGACTTCGTCGAAGGGGCGGCGCTTGAGGCGATGGGGCAGGGCCAGTTGGGCGGCGAGCATGATGTCGCTATCGGTGATGCGGGTGCGTCCCTCGAAAGCGGCCTGCGCCATGGCCGTCTTAAGGATGACCAGATCGGCGCGATGGCCGTCTACCCCCAGCTCCGCCATCATCGTCGCTATGGTGACCAGGTCCCCGCGCGTGTACTGGACCTGCGGCAGGCGTTTCTGCGCCTCAACGATCTGACGGGCCAGCTCCTCTTCATGCGGGCGCCATTCCTCGTAGAAGCCGCGCGGATCGGCCTCAAAGCTCAGGTTGCGTTCGATGATAGCCGTGCGTGCGATCGGGTCGTGCACGCTCACCACATCCACACATAGGGCGAAGCGGTCCAAAAGCTGCGGGCGCAAATCGCCTTCTTCGGGGTTCATCGTTCCTACCAGGATGAAGCGCGCCGGGTGATGGAAAGAGATGCCCTCACGCTCCACGATGTTTACCCCCATGGCGGCAGCGTCGAGCAGTACGTCCACGATGTGATCGTCGAGCAGGTTGACTTCATCCACGTAGAGAATGCCGCGGTTGGCTGCGGCCAGGACGCCCGGCTCAAAGCGCCGTTCGCCTTTCTGGATGGCCCGTTCGATATCCAGTGTGCCCACGACTCGGTCCTCGGTCGCGCCGACGGGTAAATCCACAAAGGGCACGCGGCGTTTGGTGTGCGTGAGGGTCGCGCCAGCCTGGAGGCGCTCCTGGCACAGTGAGCACAGGGATTCGGGGTGATCGGGATCGCATCCGAAAGGACACTCTTCCACGACCGTGATTTCAGGCAGGAGAGCCGCCAGGGCGCGCGCAGCGGTAGATTTCGCTGTGCCGCGTTCCCCCCGAATGAGCACCCCTCCAATGCGGACATTGACGGCGTTTAAAATCAGCGCCCGCTTCATCCATTCCTGGTTGACCATAGCACTAAAGGGAAAAATATGGCGCCCGTTGACCATGACACCTCCTAGATTATCGGCGGCTGCCCTTCTTAAACCATGCCAGGCCAGAGAAAGCACGGCATGGCTGAAAATCGGCGATTGAACTGTCAGTAACAGCAGGAAAATTATACTGCAGGTCGGGTAGCAATGCAACAGCGGGGTGCGCCGGGCTTTGAGCATGGTGCGCTTTGGACGGGATGGTTCATTGTTTACCCTGAGCTCTCAGGCTGCCCGGCGCACTGTTCAGCATCGGGGCCGTGAAGCCCACGGGCCGGACACTGGACGCGCACCTTTCTTCCTTCGGAACTTCACCGGTGGACCTGAAAAAACGGGAAAATTTCTCTTGACGCTTACCACCCTCTTCACTATAATTAAAGCATCAGCCCTACCCCAAACCTGACATCTTAAACAAGGAGGATTCTGACATGGAAAAGTGGGAATGCCTGGTGTGCGGCTACGTTTACGACCCGGCTGTTGGCGATCCGGAACGCGGGATTGCCCCCGGCACACGCTTTGAAGACCTGCCTGAAGATTGGACCTGCCCTGAATGCGGCGCCAGCAAAGACGAATTCGAACCCATGGCCTGAGGTGACCCTTGACCCCGGTGGACTTTAACGCCCTGCTGCCCGAAGCCCGCGCCATCCTGGCGCAACCCCAGCCCTTTGACCAGCGCTGCCTCGAACTCTGTCGTCTGCTGGCTACGCACGTCCCTCACTACGCCTGGGTTGGCTTCTACTGGGTTGCATCCGATGCTGAGCGCGCCCTGCTCCTGGGACCTTACGTAGGAGAGCCGACCGAACACGTCCGTATCCCCTTTGGCCAGGGCATCTGTGGTCAGGCCGCCGTAACTCTGGACACCTTTGTCATTCAGGACGTCTCTCAGGAGACCAACTACCTCTCCTGTAGCCCGGCCGTGCGCTCCGAAATCGTCGTTCCCATCCTGCGTAATGGCCAGTTCCTGGGCGAACTGGATATAGATTCGCATCATCTAGCGCCCTTCACGCCGGATGATCGCACCTTCCTGGAGCAGATTGCGGCCCTGGTTGCTGCCGCTGCTCCCTGAGCGTAGCCCTTATACCTGAAACCCAAAAATTCTTAAGGAGGTTAGCATGAGCATTGCCGATTACATCAAGTCCGCCGATTGGAAAGCCGAAAAACACGCTCCCGTCATCGAACTACCCGAAACCATCCAGGCCAACACCCGCTTCCTGGTCACCGTGAGCGTCGGCAAAGAAATCCCCCATCCCAACACTACCGAACACCACATCCGCTGGATCGAAGTCTACTTCTACCCCGAAGGTGACAAATTCATTTACAACGTCGGGCGCTTCGACTTCACCGCCCACGGAGAAGCTGTCGCTGGCGCCAATCAAGGCCCCGTCTACACCGAACCCATCGCCACCTTCGCTATGAAAATCACCAAACCCGGTAAACTCGTTGCCATGGCCTATTGCAACATCCATGGCCTGTGGCAGAGCGAAGCCGATATCGTTCTGAGCGAATAACCCTTCAAAGCCCCCCTCAACCTTGCGAGGGGGGCTTCTGGACCCATCAAGGAGTTACCCATGGATAGCACCCTGTTGCCTTTACTGATCCAGGCCGCCCGTGACGAACACGCCGCCATCATCCAATACCTGCGTCACGCCTACCTGATGGGCGAGGGCGAACTCGCCGGCGAAATCGAAGCCATCGCCCGTGAGGAAATGCGCCACTTCTGGATGGTCTCGCGCTGGATCCTGCGCCTGGGCGGGAAACCCACCCCCGAACGCGGCTTCACCGACCTGGCCGGCGCCACCGCCGACGAATGGATGCAGCGCGACGTTGCCGCCGAGGACCGGGCCATCGCCCTCTACGAGCGCATCCTTGCCCTCGTCCAGGACCCCGACCTGCGGACCGACATTCAATTTATTTTGGAAGATGAGCGCACGCATCGCGGCGAATTCGCCCATTACATCACCAAAGTTCAGGCCCTGGCCGCCGAGGTGGCGCCGCCGTCCGAACCGCCCGCCGCTCCCGCCCCAGCCGATCTGGAAGCCCTGCAATGGGGCATCGAACACGAATACGGCGCCCTGCTTCAGTACCTCATGCACACCTTCCTCGCCGAGGAACACACCGAAATCGGCTGGCAACTTAAAATGCAGGCCATCAACGAAATGCAGCACATGGGCTGGCTCAGCGAAGAACTGGCCAGCCTGGGCAGCGACATTCCGCTCACCCCCCATCCCGTGCGCATTACGGAAACCCCCCAGGCCATGCTGGAAGCCAACATCGCCTTAGAACAGGATACCGCCGCTACCTACGCCCGCCATAACCAGAGCGGCGTCTCTCCCAAAATCCAGGAACTGCTCAATCGCATCCACCAACAGGAAACCTACCACGCCAGCCTCTTCACGCGCCTGCTCAAAACCCTTGGGCCGCGCAGCAAAAGCTGGACCGTTGGCAGCCTTAAAGGAAAGGAGTAACCTATGGAACAGATTCTCATGCGCGAAGCCTCACCCCTCACCCCGGAACAATGGAACGCTATTGATACCAGCGTCAACCGCACCGCCGCCAGCATCCTGGTAGGGCGGCGCATCGCCCATCTTTACGGCCCTCTGGGCTTTGGGGCTTACGTCGTTCCCCTTTACACCTACACCACCAGCGACGGAGCCGTGCGCGCTAAACTCCAGCGCCAACTCCCTCTGACCACCATCGAACACGACTTCGCCATCACCGTCCGCGACCTGGAGCAATTCAACACTGGCCTGCCCTTCGACCTGGCTCCCGTTGCTGCTGCTGCCGCCGCTTGCGCCTACGCCGAGGACCACCTCGTGCTCTTTGGCGATGCCGAACGCGGCCTGGAAGGACTGCTCACCGCTAAAGATGCGTTGCGCCTTCCCCTGGGCAACTGGGAGGAGCCTGGTTCTGGTGTCCGCAGCGTCGGCCAGGCCGTCGCTCAACTCATGAGCCAGGGCTTCTTTGGTCCTTTCGCTGCCGTCATGCATCCCCTGCGGCTGTCCGAACTCCAGCGCGTCCACAGTTCCCGCGGCATCCTCGAAAGCGAACTCATCGAGCGCCAGCTAGGCGGAGGCCTGTACACCTCGCCCGTCATGCCCCAAAACCAGATCCTGGTCCTGGCCACTCAGCCGCACTACCTTGACATTGCCATCGGGCAGGACCTGATCACCGCCTACGTCGAGACCACCAACCTGGAACACCGCTTCCGGGTTATGGAGACCCTGGCCCTACGCCTCAAACAACCGCAAGCTATCGCCATCCTGGGGTAAACCCAGGTCCACGCGCCGGGAAACACAAGCAGGACACCTGCTCGCAGGTGTCCTGCTATGGGCTTCCTTGCTTAAATTTTGTAACTGCCTGCCGCTTTGTTTACCATGATTTTACGCTTTCGGTCGTCTTACCCCTCTCACCCCCAACCCCCCGCTCTCCCCTTGATGAACGTTGAGAATTTAATCAGGTAACGGCTGGATAGCCGAATGGGAGGGGCGAGAGCAAGCCCGGCGATGATGCGGTGATTGAAATCACCTCGTTGGGCCTACGCCGACCGGGTCATGCGTTGGCGCCGGCCGATGCCCGGTGCCGCAGGGGCCTTCGCTCTGAACGGAGCTGGGGTAGGAGCTCCACTCTTGTAGCTGGATAACTTCGGCCTCCGGTGCCCTCCGCGATGGAACGTCGCGCCGTCCGGTTGCCCGTCACGTGACACCGCGCCTTGTTACCCGATTAAATTTTAAAACTTCGTAAGGGGGAAAGCGGGGGCTTTAAAGACGTACCCTCTCTCCTCTCCCAAATTGGGAAAGGAGAGGGGGGCCAGGGGGTGAGGTGATGGCCAAAGTCAGCGCCACCAGGCATCCAGAACTATTCAAAATTTAGTTTAACAAGGTGGTAGATAGTTACTTTTTGGTCATTTCAGCCAGGTACTGAAACAAGTCGGTGAAAAGTCAGAGCATGGATAAGCCCTGGAGCGGGAACGGGATAATTGACATCCAACAAGGAAGATGATAAACTGGTCTTAAGCTGGTCTATTTTCTATCACCGATGGGGGAGCTATGGCCATTATCGGTACGTATGAAGCCAAAACCCATTTCGCGCAACTGATGGAGCGAGTGGAGCAGGGAGAACGCATCGTCATCACCCGGCACGGGGTGCCGGTGGCCGTCCTGCAACCTGTAGAGGGAAGACCCGTCCTGTCCCCAGAACAAGTTATCTCCGCGCTGAAGACCTTCCGCCGTGGCCGTCGCCTGGAGGGAATCACGGTGCGGGATTTGATCGAAGAAGGACGGCAGTGATGGCCGGGCAATTTGTGCTGGATGCTTCGGTAGTGCTGGCCTGGTGTTTTGAGGACGAAGCCGGTCCGTATGCCGACGCGGTGCTGGAGCGCTTCGTGGAGGACATCGCCCTGGCCCCCATCATCTGGCCGCTGGAGGTGAGCAACGCGCTGGTGGTGGCCGAGCGGCGGGGACGGATCACCATGGCCGATGCGGCCCGTTTCTTGAATCTCTTGCGGCAGTTGCCCATCGCGGTGGAAGGGGAGACGCCTTCCCGTATCTTTGGAGAAATCCTGGCCCTGGCCCGGGAACACCGCCTTTCCACCTATGATGCAGCCTATCTGGACCTGGCAATGCGTTCCGGGTTGGCGCTGGCCACTCAGGATACCGCCCTGCGGGAGGCGGCTGTCCGCTGCGGCGTGAAGGTGTATCTGGAGGACTGAACCTTCGACACACAGGCCTCTGTTCGGTCCATCTTCCCTGCCGGGATGGGCGCTGACACCCTCGCTGGTGGTGCTGATCCCACTCGCTCTGGCTTCTGGCGTGCTGCGGGTGGCAATCAACAGCGCGCTGACCCGCCCGGTCTGGCCGGAGGAGGTAGGCGGGACACTGGGCCTTTCCACCGCCCTGGGCGGACTGGCGCGGGGCATCTCACTGACGGTCGGCGGCCTGCTCCTGGGCCGAGTGGGGCCCTGGGCGCCGGGCGCGCTGGGGGCGCTCCTGATAGCCTGGCTGGTTTACTACACCTGGCAGCGGGTGCTATTTGATCCTGATCTGGATTGTCCCAGGGCAGGAGAACAGAAGGCGTTGTAGGGCAACGGTTGAGCAGTTGTCCTGCGAGGAGTTAAATTAATGCCGTCGCTCTCCCCTGGCATCCGCGGTCCCGTGGGTGCGCGGACGTCCCGTTCGCGTATACTCCGTGTTTTAAATTTTTCCGGGCCAGTAGCACAAGATTTATCCCCTCTCGCAAACCACCATTGACACCCGGCCACTTATCGCTATAATAAAGCCATCTCATATGTAAAGCGATGAGCGGGACGAGTAACCGCTGAAAGACGCCAGGGAGAACGGGTCACAGACTGCAAGCCCGTTTCGTCGGCAGGCGGTGAAAACCCCCCGTGAGCGAGGCCTGGAACGGCAAGTGCCCAGTAAAGGCCTCCGGGTCAGCCCGTTAACGCTGCGAGTGCCCGACTACCGTCGGGAATTTGGGTGGAACCACGGGAGCCTGCGCC
>DAOTZR010000204.1:0-20862 GCA_034434315.1 Anaerolineae bacterium | reverse complement strand
CGCCCCAGCCCCAGATGGGCTATTTTATGTGTGGGAAGATGCGTGATGTTCCTGCCACGAAAAAACACCTGGCCGGAGGTCGGGGGCATGGTCCGGCTCAGGAGATTGAACAGCGTGGTCTTCCCGGCCCCGTTGGGGCCGATGATGGCGTGGAGGGTGCCGGCGCGAATCTGACAATCCACGTGATCCACAGCCATAAGTCCGCCAAACGCCTTGGTCAGACCACGGCCTTCTAAAATGATGTCGGTGCTCATATGCGCTCCATTCCGCCCAATTTGAAGAGGGAGACAGACCCACGCGGGCCTGTCTCCCGTGCCCGACTCTAAACTTAAGGCTTAGGCAAATTGCCACAACGCGCAGCGTAGTCACCGGTGAGGGTGCAGGGCACACCCAGCTCGTTGTACTCGCTCACGTAAACCGTCTCGAAGAACTTGTATTCAGGAATACCGTCGTCATCCAGATCCGGGTCGAGGTTCACCAGCTTGAGGATGTTCATCGGCTGTTCGCAGACATGATCCTCCGGGCGGATGTAGTAGGTGCCCTTGGGCCCTTCGAATTTGAGGCCTTCGAGAGCCGCAATCATCTTTTCGGCATTGGTGTCCCCGCCGGTTTTTTCCAGAGCTGTCGCCAGAGCGATGGCCGAAGCCATACCGCCGGCGGTGAAGAGATCCGGGGGCTCCTTGTACAGTTCCAGATGGCGCTGCGTCAGCCAGTCGTTGATGGGGTTCTTGGGGACGGTGTAGTGATAGACGTTAAGACCGATCTGCCCCAGAGCGGTGCCGTACACAGCCGCAAAGGAGGCATTGTCGCCATACCCGGTAGCCACGCGCATCTTTTCCAGCGCGCCCAGGTCGCCCAACTGCTGGAACAGGGTCACGTAACCCGTGCCCGCCCAGGTCAGGAAGAGGCAGTCGGCGCCGGAATCCATCGCCTGCTGGATGTAGGGGGTGAAGTCCGTAGTATCGAAGGGGGCGTAGATGTCGGCAATCACTTCACCGCCGTACTTACCCACGGCGTAGGCCAGAGCCGCGCCGCTGCCGCGCCCAAAGGCGTTATCAATGCCGATGTGCGCGAATTTCTTACCCACGTTCTCCACCAGGTACTTGGCGATCACCAGCACATCATCATAGTTGGTGCGGCTGGTGCGGAAGACGTAGGGGTTGAAGTTCGGGCCGGTCGGGAAGGCCGAAGCCGCCGGGTCAATCATGAGGATGATTTTGTTCTCCTGCGCCACGGTCGTCAGGGCTACGGCCACCGCCGAGCTGACTGGCCCCTGCAGCAGTTCCACCCCCTCTTTTTCGATCAGCTCTCGCGCCAGGGCCACGCCCTTTTCGGGGTTGCCCTCATCGTCGCGCAGTAGCACTTCCACCGGCCGCCCGGCAATGATGAAGCGCCCCTGATCGTCGGTCTTGCCGCCGGACATATACTCCAGACCGAGCATGAAGCCGCGGTACTGCTGCTGCCCATACAGGGCCATCACACCCGATTGCATGGAGATCATGCCGATCTTGAGCACGGGGCCATACGTCTCCTGGGTGGGTTCCGCCGTCGGGGGTTCGGTCGGCTTTTCCGTGGGCTTTTCGGTGGGTTGCTCGGTGGGAGCCGGGGTCGGCGTAGGCGTCGTCGTCGTGACGCAGCTACTGAGAACCAGCGCAACCAGCAGCATCAGGCTCAACAACAGTGATGTCTTCTTCATGGATTCCCTCCTGTGATTTAAAGTAAAGATGGTTCAAAGTATCGTTAAAAGTATCGTTACCAGCCTGCCAGTGTAAAAAGTCGGGTTCACGCACCTCCTTCTACAGGTTCAAAAGCCAGGTAGGTTTTGCGGCCCTCCTCAGAGCCACGCTCAACAAACGTCATGCGCACCGGCATGCCTATCCGCAGGGTTTCGGGATGGAGCGTATCCACCCCCAGCAGTTGCGCGCTGATGACGGGGCCCTCGGCCAGGCGCACTATCGCCGAGCAGTAGGGCTTCTCGCGGCTGTAGCCCATCTCCTGCATGGCCGTCAGGCCGATGGCAATCATGCTGAAAGCGAGCACTTCGCCCTGACCGGAAAACTCCACCCATTCCATGGAAGCCTCCGGACAGTGCGGACAGAGGGGCCGGGGCGGGAGATAAAGCGCGCCACAATGGGTGCAGCGCGTCCCCATCAAGCGGTGCTCCTGCAAAAACGCATAAAAACTGGTCGCCGTGAAGGGAGTTGTGCTCATGGATTACCTCCGTTCAAAAATGTGGACGATGCAGGTCTGCCCCGTACCGCCGACGTTGTGGGTCAGGCCCAGGCGGGGTTCGCCGGGGAGCTGCCGCTCGCCCGCCTCACCACGCAATTGCTTCCAGATTTCGATGACCTGGCCGATCCCCGTAGCGCCTACCGGATGGCCTTTGGATTTGAGGCCGCCGGAGGTGTTGATGGGACGATCGCCGGTGCGCGCGGTGCGTCCCTCCTGGGCCGCGCGCCAGCCCTCACCGGGAGCGAAGAACCCCAGGTCCTCCGAAGCGATGATTTCGGCGATGGTAAAGCAATCGTGGACCTCGGCCAACTGGATGTCGGCGGGTTTGACCCCGGCCATGGTGTAAGCCAGCTCGGCGGCGCGCCGGGCCGCCGGCAGGCTGGTCAGCGTCGGACGGTCGTGCGTGGCGACGTCGCTGGCCTGCCCGCTGCCGATGATGGCAATCGGCTTATCGGTGAAACGGCTGGCCAGATCCTCGCGCACCAGCAGGAGCGTCGCGGCCCCATCCGAAATCGGCGAGCAGTCGTACAGGCGCAGCGGCCAGGCGATCATGGGATTGGCACGGTCGTCGGTGAGGAAATCCCATTCGCTGCTCCAGGTAGGAACAGGCTTGCCCTTCTTCAACGCCGCAGCTTTGCGCGCTTCCATGATGTCGCTGATGCGCTGCCCAAACTGCGCTTTAGGATTGAGCGCGCCGTTGTTGTGATTCTTAATGCCCACCTTCAGGAACACATCCGGTGTAGCGCCATAAGCGTGCATGTAAGCCGTCGCCAGGGCGGCGTACAGGCCGGGGAACGTGAACCCGGCGCTCACCTCATAGGTCACATCCGCGGCGGTAGCCAGGGTATCGGTCACGCGCGCTGTGGGTAGATCGGTCATCTTCTCCACCCCACCGACCAGGACCATATCGTAGAGGCCCGAAGCAATCGCCAGAATGCCCTGACGCAGTGCGGCGCTGCCACTGGCACAGGCATCCTCGACGCGCGTCGTCGGGCGCGGGGTCAACCCAACCCAGTCCGCCATCAAGGGCGCCATATGGCCCTGCCCCTCCAGCAATTCGTTGCTGAAGTTCCCCACATACACCGCTTCAATCTCCTGGGGATCAACCCCCTTATCCACCGAAGCCAGCATCTCGCGGTACGCTTCGACGAACAAATCGCGCGTTGCCAGACCGGGAAAAGCGCCGAACCGGGTCATCCCCGCCCCGACAATCGCCACACCGGGTCGTGAATGTCGCATACTATCCTCCTTACGTTGTGAATTTAAGTTCCGAGCGCCAGCCAGCCCAACAGGGCCGCATTCCAGGCGCGCGGCGTTTCGATGCAACAGGCGTGACCGGCTCCCCCCAGGACCAGCAGCTCAGCTCCGGGGATCGCGCTCGCCAACAGCCGCGCATAGGGGTCCAGGGGCTTGAGCGTATCCAGCTCGCCCACAACCACCAGCGTCGGCGCCGTGATAGCCGCCAGGTCCGCCGTCCAGTCAATCGCCAGAAAGGCCTTACACAAAGCGATCACAGCGTCAAAATCCAGTTGCTGATAGCGCGGAATCGAAAGCTCCGCCCATTGGGGATGGGCGCGCAACCAGGGCTCGCTGAAGTTATCAGCCACCGAGGTGCGGAAAAGCAACTCCCCGTCCCGCCGTTCGGCCGCGGCAATCCAGGCCTCAACTTTAGCCTGCAGCAGGGGGCGCACTTCGCTCACCGTAGACGAAAGGAACAGAGACTGCACTTTTTGGGGATGATGGAGGGCCACCTGTTGCGCAATTTCGCCGCCATAGGAAATGCCCGCCAAGTGAACCTGGGGGATACCCAGCGCCTCCAACAGTGCGGCCAGGTCATCGGCATGCTGCCGCATGGTATACGGGCCTGCCGGATGCGCCGAACGCCCCTGGCCCCGGCAATCGTGCAGGAGCACGCGGTAGTGCCGGGCCAACACTGGCGTCTGAAAGGCCCAGCTGGCCGTGTTCATCAGCACCCCATTGAGCAGGGCGACGACAGGCGCCCCCTCCGGGCCATGGAGTTCGTAGTACAGGCGCGTTCCGTTGACCTCAAGCTCAGGCATAGAACCTCATTTCAAAAAAGCGTGGAATAGCGCATTAAACCCATCGGGCTTTTCGATGTGTGGACTGTGGGCGCAATCGGGAATGACGTGCTCCTCGAAGGGGCCATATTGCTCCAGCACAGCGCGCGTCTGCGCCAGCATCGGCTGGGGCGGATAGACCTCATCCCCCGGCCAACCGGGGACAAATCCCAGCTTGCCCAAAGTGCCAAAGTCAAACATGGACTGATCGGAGATGATCATGTCGCTATCGCCGCGGACCCAGAGGATGGGCACTTTTGGCTCCGCCGCGATAAAGCGTGGCACGTCGGGAAGGACATATTTGGGCGACCAGGCATTCACCGGTCCCCACACGCCGGGGGCGACGTTGGGCCAGTTGGGCGAGGGCACAAAATCCCCCGGATAGCGCTCCGACCCGGTTTTTTCGGCTAACGCCGCGGTGAGGAAATCCTCCTCGCGTGCGGCGCGGAAGGGCGGCTTGTAATAGAAGGCGTTGATGACATTGCGCGGAGAATTGGGGTCCCCGTCGCTGCGGTCCTGCGTCTGAATCCGCTGCACAAAGAGGGGGTTCACCACGCCCCCACCCGATCCGGCGTAATCTTCGTAACAGGGCGTCCCCATCACATCTCTGGTCCCGCCAAAGCCAAAAGGCGCTACCGGCGCGATGAGGGTGGCGCTCAGAAAGCGCTGCGGGGCATCCGTGAGCAACTGATAGACGATCCCGCCGCCCATGGACCAGCCCACGACGTGGGCGCGCTTGATCTCCAGCGCATCCATCAGGGCCAGTATGTCCTCGCTCCAGTCGCGGTAACCGCGCGTCGCGTCAATCAGACGATCCTCGGTCCAACCGTAGCCACGCAGGTCAGGCGCAATCCCGCGATACCCCGCCGGTAAGGCCAGCATCGTCTCTTCCCAGTACAAAGCAGCCGAGAAGTTCCCATGCAGAAAAAGCACCGGTATGCCCGTTTCCGGGCCGGTAAAGTAAACGTGTTGCGTTAGACGCGGTGTGGGAACCATAGCGGTTGTCACACCCGGTAGAGGTTGTGGTTTTTCCATAAAGTACGTCACCATCCTTTCTCACGATCAGAACCCACAGGTCAAGCTGCTCACGCCGCAAAGAGAGGAGGCGCGGCATCAGCCGCGCTGATTTCGGCCAGCAAACGTGGTTCGCACCACGGCCCGGCGGCAGCCGGGACCAATTCGGCCACGTACATGGGTTGCAGGGTCTGATGATCCTGCGGGCGAAGGGTGTACTGGCCTTTCGGCCCGCTAAACGTCAGGCCCTCCAGGGCAGGAATCAACGTTTCCGGGCGCGTATCCCCCTCGGTGCGCTTGAGGGCTTCGACCAGCGCCACGGCTGAGGTGAAGCCCCCCTCACTAAGCAGATCGGGCGGCTCTCCATAACGCGCCAGATGCTGTTGCACAAACCAGGCATTCACCGGGTTATCGGCAAAGGCGTGATGGTATTTCACCGAACAGACCATGCCAGCCGGGGCCAGGCCGACCCGCTGCAGAGTTTCGCGGTCCACCAGATTGCCTGCGACACGGGCGCCTACCTCGCGGATCTGTTCCAGAAGATAGCGCACCAGGCTGCCCGCCTCAAAAGGAATGAGCACATCAGAGGCGTTGAGCAACGCCTCGCGCAGATAGGGCCGGAAGTCGGTGGTCTGGGCCGGGACCTGCACATCCCCGACGATTTCGGCCCCCTGCTCAACCATCACCCGCCACCAGGCGGCCCGGCTCTGCTGCCCCCACAGGGTGGCGGAAGCCAGAAAAGCGATCCGCCGTCCCAGGTGCTGGACGACGTAACGCCCGGCGGCGGCATCCTGCGCGGTACAACTGGCGGTACGAAAAACATACGGGGTGTACCTTGCGGCAGTCAGGGCATCAGTAGCAGCCACGGCCAGCAGCGTGACGCGCTGCGTCATCTGCGCCACACGCACCAGAGTCAGGGTGGGCTGGCTCACGGTGCAGCCCTGAAGCAGCTCGCATCCCCCCGCCTGAACCAGCGTTGTCGCCAGCTCCTGAGTCTTCTGTGGCTTGCCGCCATCGTCCTCGATCACAAGCGTGATGAACCGTCCGGCTACGGTCAGCGAGCCGGCGGTAGCATAGGCCAGCCCCAACTCAAAGCCGCGCAGGGCCGCCAGGCCGTAGCTCGCCCATACGCCGCTGCGCGCCGCGATCACGCCGATGCGCAGCTCCGGCTTCTTCGCTGCAGGTTGAGGCCGTTTAAGCCAGGGCGCCATTCAGCCCACCTTTTTGTACAGGCGCTTGTTCTTGTGCTCCAGCTCAGGGCGCGGCGCTCCCGGATCGCCCAGGGTCATGATGAGCGTATCCCCTTCGACCTGATAGCGTCCCAGGAAGGTGCCCGTGATGCCAAAGGTGTGTTCGGTCTGCTCAATGTCAATTTCGCCGTTGGCGGCGCGATAGGTCCCGCCAGAGCTGATGCTCATGGAGGGCAATTCAGCGCGAAAAGTCCCATCGGCGTGGAATTCAAACCACAGGCCCGGATAGGGCTGACCAGCCGGCTGTTCCCACTTTCCCAGAATCTCGCTCATCGTTACCTCCTCTGACCTTGCATGTCAAGCAATGATGCCCAGGCGACGGACTTCTTCCCACAGCCAGGGGCGAAAATCGGGATGGGCAATGTTGATCAGGGCCGTGACGCGGTCCTTCAGACAGCGGCCCCGCAACTCGGCCACTCCGAACTCGGTGACCACTGTATCCACATCCTGAGAGGGCACGGTCACTTCGGCGCCGGGGGTGAGCTGCGGCACAATGGTGGAAAGCGTGCCGTTGCGCGCTGTCGAACGCAGAGCGATGATGCCCCGTCCGCCGGGGGACATTTGCGCGCCTCGATGCGTATCCAATTGGCCCCCCGTTCCGCTGAAATGCTGAGAGCCGATGCTCTGCGAGCAAACCTGACCCAGCACGTCCACCTGCAAGGCGGTGTTGATGCTCACCATCTTTGCATTCTGCGCCATGATGTATGGGTTGTTCGTCACCTTGCCCTGTTGGAACTCCACTGCGACGTTGTTGTGAATGAAGTCGTACAACTTGCGCGTGCCCAGGGCAAAAGCTCCCACCATCTTGTTCGGCCAGAGCGTCTTCTTGCGCCCGGTCACGACCCCGGCTTCGAACAGGTCCACCATGCCGTCGGTAAACATCTCGGTGTGGACGCCCAGGTCATGTTTCCCGTACAGGCTTTGCGCAATGGCGTTGGGAATGCCGCCGATGCCCAGTTGAATGGTGCTGCCATCCTCGATCAAGTCGGCGATGTACTGCCCGATCGTAGCTTCCACCTCCGTCGGCTCGATGGGCTGAAGCTCAACCAGCGGCGCATCGTGCTCCACAATGTAATCCACATCGCGCAGGCTGATCTGCGTGTCGCCCAGGGTCCAGGGTAAATTGGGATTGATCTCCAGAATCACCAGATCGGCGGCATCCAGAAGCTGGCGTTCAAAGACCAGCGAGGTGGAAAGGGACATGATCCCGCGACTGTTGGGCGGAGTGGCCGTACCCCAAAAGATGTTAACGCCGCCGGCGTGAATGCGATCCGTGCCGGCACGATGCAGGTTGTTGGGGATATAGGACACCATACCCAGCGGATGCGCTTTGCGGTCGGGCACGCCGTAGAACCAGTTTTCCAGGAAAAAATGGCCTTTCATCTCTGGCCGGGTGTAAAACCCATATTGCCGCATGGGCAGGCACATGAAAACGTGCACATCCTCCAGCCGGTCGGCGTGCTTCTCCAGTTCCGAAAGCAGGCCTACCGGTTCCGAGGCGCACATCGCCGCCGCAATGCGTTGCCGGGATTGCACCATACCGACGGCTTCGGGAATAGAGATACGTTTCTGCTCATACATGGCCCTGAAATCCATGGCCTGCTCCTCGTGTTCAGCGTTCTACATGATGAAGGCTGCGCCGGCCTGGTTGTAGCCAACACCGGAGCCGACAAAGAGCACCAGATTGCCGGGCTTGACCTTACCCTGCTCACGGGCGTCGTCGAAGGCCATGGGCAGGCAAGCAGAGCCGGTGTAGCCCCACTTGTCCATAATCCAATGCGCCTTGCTCATGGGCAGCCCCAGGTCTTGCATCACGATTGCGATGCTGTTATAGCGCACCTGCGTGAAGATGATCAGGTCAATATCCTCGATGGCGAAGCCTCCGTTGGCGGCCAGCTCGCGGACGCGCTGAGGCCAGCCCGCATTGTTCACCTCCGGCGGGAAGGGGGTGATGAAGCGGACTTGAGTCCGCCCGGCGGCTACACTTTCCGGCGTCGCCGGCTCGTAAGTACCGCCGGAGTAGATGCCCCAATGTTTGTGATAGGAGCCGTCGGCAAAGAAGGTCGAGCTGACAAAGCCGGGTTTCTCGTCCGCGGTGAGGATGGCAGCGCCCGCCCCATCACCATAGAAGAAGGCCATCACATCGTGCTGCCAGTCCGAAAGCTTGTGCATCATGTAAGCGCCGATGACCATCACGTATTTCAGGTGCGGATTGCTGCCGATCAGTCCGGCGGCGATGTTCAGGCCGGTGGGGAACGAAGCGCAGGCGCAGCCCACATCAAACGTCCCGGCGCGGGTGGCCCCCAGCTTGTGCTGCACGACGACCGAGGTCGCCGGGGTGATGTAATCCGGGCTATCCGTGCCCAGAATGATCAGATCGAGATCCTCCGGCTTCAGCCCCGCCTCATCCAGAGCGTCCTGCGCGGCCCGCACCGCCAGGTCCGAGGTGGCCCAATCGTCCGGAGCGTACCAGCGGGTCTTGATGTTGCTGCTTTCTTCAAACTTGCCCACCACTTCAGCCAGTTTAGGATTGACCTGCCCCATCAGTTCGGCAAAGCGGGCGTTGGACATTTCGATCTCCGGCACGTAACGTCCGGTAGCGATAATTTTGGCAAAACGAGACATGGCGCTCCTCCTCCTTTACGAACCGATGACGATGCCACCATCCACACTGATGGTAGCCCCATGCACGAAGGAAGCCTCATCACTGGCCAGCCAGAGGAAGGCGTTGGCGATATCCTCCGGTTGTCCCAGACGCCCCAATGGAGTATGGGCTTTCATGTCCTCCAGAACCTTTTCGGGCATCTTCTGCACCATTTCGGTGGCGATGAAGCCCGGCGCAACGGCGTTCACACGGATGCCATAGCGGCCCAGCTCGCGCGCCCAGACTTTGGTCATGCCAATAACGCCGGCTTTCGTCGCCACGTAATTCGTCTGGCCGAAATTGCCATACAAAGCGACAACCGAGGAGACATTGATGATGACGCCGCCGCCCTGGCGGATCATGGTGGGGGTCACCGCCTGGGCGCAGTTGAAGACACCCTTGAGGTTGACCGCCACAACGCTGTCAAAGGCAGCCTCTTCCATTTGCTTAACCAGCTCGCCGTCCTTCATTTTCACGAACAGGCCGTCGCGCGTGATGCCGGCGTTGTTGATGAGGACGTCAATGCGGCCATAGCGGGCAACCACATCATCCACCCAGGCTTGCACTTCCTGCCGATCGGCGACATTGACCTTGTAGAAGGCCGCGTCGGAACCCAGTTCGGCGACCAGGGCGCGCCCGGCATCCTCGTTTAAGTCGCAGATGACCACTTTCGCGCCCTCACGGGCGAAAACTTGCGCCGCGGCTTTGCCAATGCCCGCCGCACCACCGGTAATGAGCGTGACCTTGTCTTTTAAACGCATTGGGACCTCCTGTGGAATAATTAAAGAATCCAGGCTGCAACATCCGGGCCGCCAGAGCCGGACATGCTTATCATAGCAAACAACGGTTACCAGAAAGTTACCCAAAAGATACCTGGTCCCGGTTTTGGCCGCGATTCGTATCTTCCGGCTCAATCCAAAAGAGACGGTAGAAGACAGATTTTCAGGTCTGGTTCACCCGGAGATATGGAGCACTCAAGCTTTGTATTCCGCGCCTTTGAGTGAGATAAAATGGATAGGCAGTTACTCCCGGTGTATAATTAGCTTGATGAAGTGTGTTTTCGCCAAAAAACGTAACTCCAACAGGAGGTGCTATGCGACGCCGTCACGTGCTATTCCTGGCTGGATTACTGGGCACAGGACTATGGGGCTTTATGCGCTATCGCCAGCTCCTGGCTTTTTACGCCAGGCTCCTGCGCAGTTACATCAGCTATCACCGCCGCTACATCACCGACCCCCAGGTGCTGCGCGACATCCGCTTCCATCCCCAACTGGCGCCCCATCTGGATGTCTATCGGCCCGCTGGACCCGGCCCCTACCCGGTGCTGATCTTCATTCACGGTGGGAGCTGGACCAGTTACCCCAAACCCTGGTTTGCCCCCCTCGGTATCCTGCTCAAAGCACGCGGGATTCTCACCGTCATCCCCGACTACACCCTTTATCCCCATGCCACCTATCGGCAGATGGCGCAGGAAGTGGCAGCAGCCATTGCCTGGACGCTGGAACACGCCGTCGAGTACGGCGGTGATCCGCAGCGGATTTTCCTGGCCGGACACTCCGCAGGCGGGCACCTGGCCGGCCTGGTCACCTGCGATCCGCGCTGGCTGGCTGAACTGGATCACACGACCGCAGCCTTACGCGGCTTTATCGGCCTGAGCGGGGTATACGACGTGGAGGCGGAATACCGGTTTGTAGCCCGGCATCGCGCAGCACGGAGCTTACTGCAGGGAATCTTTGAAGGGGAGAAACACTTCGTTTATGCCTCGCCGGCCCAGTACGTCCGGCCTGATCTGCCGCCCATCCTCCTCATTCACGGCGACAGGGATGACGTTGTACCCTATGCCATCAGCGAGGCGTTTCACGCCGCCTTACAGGCAGCAGGGGCGCGCAGCCAACTCGTGTGCTATTCCGGTATGGGGCACGTGGATTACCTGTTCCAGGCGCTGCATGACCCTCAGGCCCCGCTCTGGCGCGACCTGCTGGCCTTTATCGAAGCGCCTTACGGCGTGTAGATCACCACATTGTCAAAAGCCACCGTGGTCTGCTCGCCGGGCTGCACGGCGTCGGTCATCAAGGCCAGGGTCCCTTCCTGGAAACTGGTATCCGTGCGCATAATCAAGAGCTGATTGTTAATCATCAGCGAAAGCGCCCCACCCTGACAGCGCACCTGCAGGCGATTCACAGCCGGGGCGGGGAGAATCGTAGTGGAATACGTTGGACCGGCCAGGGCCTCGGGCTGCCCATCCTTGACGAGCAGAATCAGATAGTGACGGTCAGCGCTGATGCCCAGGAAGTAGTAATTGGCTTCGTCCTGAAGGCGACAAATCACGCCGCTCCAGTTATCCAGGCTTCCCAGGACATGGCGCATCTCCAGATCCAAAGCCACATTATCCAGACGTTCCCCCATCAAAGGCGCGTATACGGCCAGGCCCTTACCGCGATCTTCCAGATAAAATTCGCCATCCTGCACATAGGCGGCGCCATCGGGGGTGTCGAAAGTAGTCCAACGCGGGTCAGGCGGGGTAAAGGCGTCATAAAGGATGAGGTTGGGCACCGGCGTGAGGGGCTGGAGCGTAGCCTGGGGCGTAGTCTGGCTGCAGGCACTCAGGATAAGCAGCACGGCAAAGGTTATCTTCAGGCGCCGTTCAATCGCACTAGCCTTCATACACCGGAAGCTCTATTCTGAAAGTGGCACCCTGGTTAGGACCGGGGCTCATCGCCCAGATCCGTCCCCCGTGGCGTTGGATCACTTCACGCGCCACAGCCAGCCCCAGGCCCAGGCCGCCGTAGCGCCGGGTTGAACTGCCATCAATCTGATAAAAACGCTCAAAAATACGCTCCAACTCAGCGGAGGGGATGCCAATACCATCATCCTGAACCTCGATCCAGACCTGTGAGCCCTGCGTCCCTGCGCGGACCCAGACGTGTCCACCTTCATGATTGAACTTGATGGCGTTGTCCAGCAGATGCTCGAAGGCGCGCGTCAATTGACCCGAATCCAGGGCCACCAGAGGCAGCGCCTCCGGTAGCTCCGCCTGCAAGGTAATGTGTCGGCGCAGGGTGATCTGGTGTACTGCGCGAATAGCGACACGCAGCACCTCCAGCGGAGACTGCGGCTGCGAATGCAACTCCCCAATCGTCGTATCCTCGATAGCTGTGATGGATTCCACCAGAGCCACCAGTCGATCGGTATACGTGTTCATGGCCGTGAGGACATGCCGGAGATCGTCGGGGAGCACCATGCCTGCCGAGCGATCCAGGGCTATATCCAGATAGCCTTTGACAATCGCCAGCGGAGTACGCAGCTCATGGGAGACATTCTGGATGAACTGAGATTTTAAGGCATCCAGGTTACGCAGCGATTCGTAAGCCTCTTCGACCCGCAGACGGGCCTGTTCGGCCTCCTGATAGAGCCGGGCGTTATCCAGAGGTGGTGCAATGGTATTCGCCACAGCACTCAACAAAGCCACATCCCGCTGGCGGAAATACCCCGGCCGCAGTGAAACAGCAATGAGCAGACCTTGCAACTCCCGGCGCAACAGCAGCGGAACTACAATCAAACTGCGGATTCCAAAACGCTTCGCCAGATATCCCAAAACAGGCTCATCCTCTTTCAAGGCAGGCAGAAAAACGGGCTTTTGTTCGGCAAGGTTCTGATGCAGGCTTTCCGCATTCACCAGTTTTAAGAAGTCGTCACGCAGAGTAAAGTCCTTTCCAGCCTGATCCATGGCCAGGATATGCACGCCACGGTCCTCCACCTTACCCACCAGCAATGCGTCGGCCCGCAGGAACTGGCGCGCTTCGCTGCAGGTCCGGCGCAAAATTTCATCCGGATCCAGAGTGCTCGTGATCATCTGCCCCAGGCGGTTTAGCAATTGCATTTCGGCCAGACGTCGCTGCAATTCACCCACCAGAATGGCTTTTTCCAGGGCGATGGAAGCCTGGCGTCCCAACATACGGGCCAGCTCGATCTCCTCCATGCTCCAACGATGAGCCCGGCGGTCAAAAAAATACAAAGCGCCTGAGCAATGGTTCTGAATCCACAACGGCAGCGTCAAAACTGATTCAGCGCCTTCCGCTTTGATAAAGTCAACATCACAGCCCGAAGCATGGATATTCTCGAACGCCTGATAGCCATCCGGCCCCAGGCGTTGATAGACCAGGCGCCGATCCATCCAGCACTGCTGAGCCTGGAACGTCAGCTCATGAGTTTCTGTAAACCCTCTCATATAAACCGAGATGGCCCCAGAAGGCTCCGTCAAGACCACAAATCCCATGGGCAGATGCAACAGGTCCAGCGCCTGGTCCAGAATCACCCGGATAACCTCAGAGGAATTATCGGCCTGGGCGATGATTTTCTGGTCAATTTGTGCCAGGGCCGCCAGCTGGTCGCGTTGTTCGCGCAAGCCCTGATAGAGCTGGGCCGCATACAGCGACCCGGCAAATTGCTGGATCAACAAAACCAGAACGTCCAGATCCGTCGCCGAATATTTACGCTGGGGATCCTCATGGAAAACCAGCAACACGCCCAGCGGCTGGTCCTGCCAGACCACCGGCAAGCCGATGGTCGTGTGGATGGTCTGCATCCGGGGATAAGCCTGGAGGCGCTCCGGCCAGGTGGCGTAATCATCAACCAGCACCAGGCGCCGCTGCAACCAGGCCTGGCCGACAATCCCCTCGCCGGGCCTGATCCGCACATCCTGGAAATTCGCCCCTTGTCCCACCCACTTGAGCGGTGACAGGGTATCTGTAGTCCCATCGTAAGTGTAGAACAGGGCTCCGCTGGCCTGGGTCATGGTCACCGCCTGCTGCAGGGCCGCCTCGATGATTGCGTTCGGTTCCAGACGCGTCCCCGTTTGCAAGGCCAGACGGCGCAGGGCGTCCAGATACTCCGCGCGCCGCCGTGAAGCGGCATAGTTGCGAGCATTGTCCAAAGCGGCTGCGACCACGTCCGCCAAAGATTGAAGCAACATCAAGTGTTCTTCCGTATAACCATAAGGCCGATCCAACGTTAACGTGAGAAAACCGAGAATGCTATCCTGGGTACGAAAAGGCACAATGAGCACCGAAAGTTGCTGCGCCCCATTCATCATTACCCAGCGCGATTCACGGGTTGTATCCGGAACTAACAGACCCGTCCGGGTTTGAAAGACCTCCATAGCCAGCGGATAGCGGCGCAGGGGCATGCCCCGGCGCAATTCTTCCTCCACGTGCGGCAACAAGCCGTAACTGTAGCGCAATTGGAGCACGTCATTTTCGAACAGCATGATGATGATGGTATGGGCGGGGATGACGCCGCGAAGCTGTTCACCCAGGCTGCGAATAATGACCTCTTCATCCAGGGTGCCCGACAACCGCACCCCCAGCTCCCGCAAGGTCTGGACCAGGGCCTGCCACTCGCGTTCGGTCTGGCGCAGGCGCGCCTCCCGGACGGCCACCGCCGCCATGGAGGCAAAAAGCCCCAACATGTTCTCATCTTCCTGGGTAAATCGGCTCTGGCGGTTGAAGCTATCCAGGGTAACGTAGCCTAACAGATCTCCCCGTACCAGGAAAGGCGCAACCAGCGTTTCTTCAATCTCATCCGTACGCCCCAGCTCATGCAGCCCTCGGGTGACGTTTTCGGGGAGCAAAGCATCATCCAGACGGGCAATGTGACGGACATGGAGCACCCGCCCACGCTGCAAATCGGCCACGAAATGATTGTCGAGGGGCAGAACCTGAGTTTTCAGGGCTTCATCATAGCCCTCTACGGCCCGGAAATGGAAACCATCCAATTCCTTTAGCAGAATACTCCCCGCATCTGCCGTAGGGATGAGATCCACAGCCATGCGGACGATGTGCTGTAACAAGGCCTCCAGCTCGTCTCCCGTTGCAAGGGCGGGGATCAGCTCCATCAGCGCCCTCAACAAACGTTGCCAGTCGGCCTGGAACCGGGTTTCCTGGATTTGCTGCAAGACGATACCCAGCAAAGTACTCACCACCTCCAGCATCAGGCAAACTTCAGGCGGAAAATCATCGGGGCGGCTGCTTTCTGCACCCAAAACGCCCACGACTTCTTTTTGGACCACGATGGGGAAAAAGGCCGCGGAACGGATGGTGAGGGTTGAGGTTGGCGTGTAATATCGTGGGTCTTGCTGGACATCGGGGACAACCAGGCTCTGGCCTTCCCTGGCCACCCATCCTACCAGCCCTACATGCAGGGCCTGACGATAGCCCGGATGAATGTCCATATCGCGCCCACCTTCGGCTACCAACACCAGCTCAGTGCCTTCTCGCAAGAAAATCCCCAGGTGGGTATACTGGAAATGGCCAGCGAGTTTTTCAACAACCATTTGCAAGCCCTGAATCCACTCACCTTGCTGCAGCAAAAAACGGGATACCCCGCCCCATGGGCGCCAGCGTTCCCGTCGAAAGGTGAAAGCCCCTTCCAGCGTGTGCAACGTGATGTCCAACAGCTCCGGCAAAAGCTCAGGATGGGCCTGAGGCAAAGGCACAATGCCATCCACACCCTGGGGCAACACTTGAGGCGGTACGCCGGTATACATCAAGACAATGGGACAAGAAAAAGCCTCCAACCCGGTGAGTTCAGCAGAAAATGCACACAAGAGCAGGACGTCTGGCACCGGTTCCTGAACTTGCTGGACTTCGGCCAGGGTGTCAAAGGGGGTTACATCATAAGCAGCCCGTAAAACTTCGACCGCTGTGGCGAAGTACGGACTGCCATGCCCCACCACCCAGATACGCCTCATACCCCCTCACAATTATGTGCCATTACTTACCTAAGTTTAGCATATCTTATAAGCTTGCCAACTTACTCGGCCCAAAGAGGTACAAACTCAAAACGGGTGACATCTACCAGGCCCTGATCGGTCAACTTTAACGCCGGGATCACTTCCAGAGCCAGGAAGCCCAGGTGCATGAAGGGATCATGCAACGGCGACCCCAGAGTGCGAGCAGCCTCCAGCAGGGCATCCATCTGGGCCCGGACGGCTTCCAGGCTTTGGTCGGACATCAGGCCGGCAAGAGGAAGGGGAACACGCGCCAGCACCTCCGTGCCCAGCGCCGCCACCAGTCCGCCCCCCATGGCTTCGACGGTCCGCACGGCCGTGCGCATGGATTCATCATCCACGCCCACGACGGTGATGTTATGTGCGTCGTGCCCCACGCTACCGGCTAACGCCCCCCGCTGCAGGCCCATTCCCCGCACGAAGCCCAGCCCCACGCGCCCCGTCCCATGGTGCCGCTCCAAAACGGCCAGCTTCAACAGGTCGCGCGTCACATCAGCGACGGCCTCATCCCCCTGCACAGCAGGTGGCAGGACTACGGCTTCGGTGATAAGCTGATCCGGGACGATTTGCATGACCCGCAGGGCCGTCCCGCCAAGGGGAACGCGAAAGTCCAGTTGCTCCGGGAGCAGATGGACACTGCCGCGCACACGGTCCGGGATGGCAGCGGGAGCGGGCCAGTCCCCACAGACGCCTCCGTCCTGGGCCACGAGCCGGCCAGCCACGTACACCCGCGCGGCGTGGAAATCCGTCAGCGACGGGGTGATCACCATATCGGCGCGACGCCCCGGCGCCAGGGCACCCCGATCGCGCAGCCCAAAAGCCTCGGCAGCATTGAGTGTGGCCATCTGCAAAGCGATGACCGGCTCTAAGCCGCTGCGGATGGCCAGCCGCACCAGATGGTCAATGTGCCCCTCGTCCAACAGGTCGGCGGGATGGCGGTCATCCGTGGCGAAGGCAAAGCGCCGGCTGTTGGCCAGAGTAATGGCAGGCAACAGATCGCGCAGGTTTTTGGCCGCAGTCGCCTCGCGCACCAACACCATCATCCCCGCGCGTACTTTCTCCAGGGCCTCATCCGCGGTCAGACTTTCGTGGTCGGTGCGGGGACCGGCGGCCAGGTAGGCCTGAAGCCAGGGACCGCTCACGCCCGGAGCATGACCGTCAATCAGGCGGTCTTGAAAAGCCAGGAGTTTGTCCAGAGCGCCGGACAGGCCCAGCACCGCGCCGGGGACGTTCATGAACTCGCCCAGGCCCAGCACCCGCGGATGGTCGGCCAGCGCCCGCAGGTCGTCCGCTTCCAGCGCAGCGCCCGCAGTCCCCATAGAGGTGGCCGGAACACAGGAGGGGAGCATAATGAAGACCGAAAGGGGCAGCGTTTCAGTGGCATCCAGCATGTAGCGGATGCCCTCCGCCCCGGCGACGTTGGCGATTTCATGCGGATCGGCAATGACAGTCGTGGTGCCATGAGGGACAACGCCGCGGGCAAAGGCGTGTGGGCTGACCATCGAGGATTCGATGTGCACATGGCCATCAATCAAGCCGGGGACCACGATTTGCCCGGTGACGTCAACAATTTCGTGCGCGGTGTAGCCTTTGCCCAATGCAGCGATCCGCCCTTCCGCAACGACAACATCCACCTCCAGCAGCTCGCCGGTGAACACATTCAAAACCCGCCCCCCCTGGAGCAGGAGATCCGCCGGTTCATCCCCACGGGCCACGGCCAGGATTCGTACCAGAATGTCGCGTTCCATTGTGATTACCTCCTGAAAGTCAGCTTGATAATCTTATGCCAGGATGCCAGAAACGCCGGGAATTTTACGAAAAATCGAGGCTCTGCCATCACCTACCAGGCATGGCTTCACACGTTCGGGTCCAGCCGGAGCGGCAGCTTGCGCAGACGTATTCCGGTAGCCTGAAAAACGGCGTTAGCCAGAGCCGGGGCTATGCCCAATAGCATCGGTTCGGCCAGGTTTTTAGCCCCCTGAGGGCCAAAGCTGGATGGAAATTCCAGGAAGATCCCGTTAATATCCGGCATATCCCCGGCGCGGGGAATGCGGTAGCGGTTGAAGTTGAGCTTGTCGGGCAGGCCATCCGTGTAAGAAAAGTCCTCCATCAGGGCATAACCCAGACCCTGGGCGATGCCGCCATACATCTGGCCATACGCGCCCAGAGGGAAAAGCAGCCGGCCCCCATCGTGGGCCAGCCAGACGCGCAAGGGACGGATTTTTTTGCCTTCAACCTCGACCTCCACCACTTCGGCGCCGAAGGTGTAGGCAAAGTAAGGCACGCCCGTGCCGCTGGCAAAATCCCAATGCTTGTGCGGGACTTCCCAGCGTCCCTGCGCAAAGAGCTGGAATCCCAGGCTCCGCGCGTATTGGACGACTTCCTCGAAGCTCAGCAAATCTTCTTGAGGCCCCAGGAAGCCCTCCCCAACGCGGCGAACCTCCTCCAGTGCACAGCGCAGGGCGGCAGCCGCGGCCAGGCGCAGAGTGTTTTCCAGTTTGCGCGCCGCGCTCAGGACGGCGTTTCCCCCAACGACGGAGGCCCGCGATGCGACGGTTGGACCGGAATCCAGAGCCGTATCCGTATCGGGGCGCGGCATGTGCACCCGCTCCAGCTTTATCCCCAGAGCCTGAGCGGCCAGGGTGCTGAACACGGTGCGGCTACCCTGACCGTAATCGGTCAGGCCTGCCTGCAGAACCACGCTGTTATCCTCGGCAATGCGCAGGGTGATGGTCGCATAATCCCGGCCCTCGCTGCCCAGGCCGATGCCATGGAAATAGCAGGCGACCCCCATCCCGCGTTTGACGGGTGCATCCGGAGCCTGAGCGGCGTACTCCGCGCGCTTACGGTCCCAATCCGACTGCGCCCGGACCCATTTCAGGCACTCCACCAGGCCGGGAGGATACTCCAGCGCGTTCCCGGCGCAAGTGCGATCGCCGGCCTTCAGGGCATTGCGCAGACGAAACTCCAGCGGATCCAACCCCAAAGCGTGCGCCAGCTCATCTATGGCCACTTCCGCGGCAAAGGTGACCGGCGGATTGCCAAAGCCGCGGAAAGCCCCGCCATAGCCGTTATTCGTGTACACCACGTGCGTGGTGACGTGCACCGCCTGATAGTGGTAGGCCCCTCCAGCATGCACCGTTGCGCGCCAGGAAGACAGCGGCGTCGCCGCCGAGTAGGCTCCGTTATCCACCAGCACATCAATCTCCGCCCCCAGCAAATCGCCGGAGCGTGTGGCCCCAGCGCGCCAGTGAATGCGCATCCCCTCGCGCTTATAGGAGGCCGCCATGGATTCTTCGCGCGAAAGCCAGAGCTGAACCGGACGCCGGGTGAGTTGCGCCAGCCGCGCGGCCTGGGCTGCGGTCTGGTACACCACATCATCTTTGCCGCCAAAAGCCCCCCCGACAGGGGGTTGAATCACGCGCACCTGATCCGAGGGCAACCCCAGGACCTGCGCCAGCACATCACGGGCGATGAAGGGACTCTGGCAGTTGGCATAGACGGTGACGCCACCCTCGGGTTCGGGCAGGGCCAGGGCCGCCTCAGTTTCGATGTAGGCATGCTCCTGTCGGGGTAGCTCGTATTCCGCTTCTAGAACCACATCGGCCTGTTCCAGGTAAGAGCGAGGATCGCCGTAACGCACGATATGGGTAGTACAAAGATTGCCGTTCGCCCCCGCATGAGAGGGGATGATTGGCGCATCGGGCTTAAGCGCTGCACGCACGTCCGTAACCACCGGTAGGGGTTCATAAGTTACCCGGATGGCCTGCACACCGGCGAGGGCCGCTTCGCGAGTCGTCGCCGCCACCACGGCGATGGGGTCCCCCACCATGCGCGCCTTATCCGGCACAAGGACGTAAGCATCGGCGACGGGCCAGCCAAAGCGGCCCTGCTCCACAAAATCCTGGGCCGTAATCACCGCCACGACGCCGGGCACCTGCAAAGCCGGGGCGGTATCCAGGTTGACCAGGCGCGCGTGCGGCCAGGGACTGCGTAGAACCCGCGCGTAGAGCATACCGGGCACCTGCATGTCGCCCACGTAGCGCGCCTGGCCCGTCACTTTGGCGGCGCCATCCACATTCACCGGCCCTGCGGGCGCAGCTGCCGGAAGCCCCGTGCGGCGTTCGCTGGCCGTGGCCTCAATCGCTTCTATAATTTGACGATAGCCGGTGCAACGGCACAGGTTACCGCGTAAGGCCATCTGAATTTCTTCCCGCGTCGGGGAGAGGGAGCGCCGCAGGAGCGCTTCAGCCGCCATAATCATGCCGGGAGTGCAATACCCGCATTGGACAGCGCCATAGCGGATGAAGTTGCGCTGCAGGTCGGTCAGGCCGCCATCGGCGCCCTGGAGACCCTCGATGGTCACCACCGTGCGACCGTTGATGTCGCTCACGGGAGTGCGGCAGGCGCGCACCAGACGATCGTCCAGCAGAACAGAACATGCGCCACAAACCCCAATCTCACAACCGACTTTGGTGCCGATTAGACCCAGGTGATCGCGCAAAAGACGCAGCAACGTCAGCGAAGGGTCGAGTTCGAGGGTGAGTTGTTGTCCGTTCAGTGTAAATGTGATGTGCATTCGTCCCTCCAATAGCTTTGAGAATGCCTTACAGGCCAGTTCCAGGGCATTCCCATACAATTTGTGGGGTCACACCTCCTACTTCACCGCCCTGATTTTCAACGTTATGGGTGCCTGAGTGTAGATAGCCAGGCTCAGTCAACGGCTTCTGTCCATGTGACGCAGAATTTATCCTGCGCCCTGGAACAGGATGATGAAGTTTTAAAATTTAATCGGGTAACAAGGCACGGCGTCGCGTGACGGGCAACCGGAGGCCGAAGCCATCCAGTCCGCCTGGG
>DAOTZR010000203.1:0-3164 GCA_034434315.1 Anaerolineae bacterium | reverse complement strand
GCAGGGGCGCTTCGAGCGTTACCTCGCGATGCGGGATGAGCATCTCCTTTTGGACCAGTCGCTCATACAGCCCGGAAGTCATCAGGTGATCGTAATCTTCTCGATACACCTGATTAACCTGGCGATAAAGTTCGCCGTTGTGGCGAAAAATGAAGCCGCTGGGATCACGAAAGGAAGCTGCTAACCGATCTACACGTGCCTCTGCCATGGGGCTTATTGCTCGACCTTTTGATCTTTTTTAAAGACGCTCACGATTTTGTTCCAGAAAATCTTGGTGACCAGACCGATGCTGAAAATGGCTCCCAGGACAACCTGTAAAATCACACTACCGGTTCCAGGATCAAGATACATACAAAAACCTCCTTGCTTTTTTGATTTCTCATTAACATAACGTTTTAAAAATCAGGGCCATTATAACCATCGTTTTTCTAAGGTCAAGCCTGCGCTTCCGCGGGGTTGCGTCCGACCTGAAATGCGGTATGATGAGCGCGCTGTATTTTGAGGGAATTTAGTTTAAGGAATCAGTGAGACGTGCAGACGGTAATTGAATTCGATAACGTATCCAAACGTTTTGCGCTGCAGCGCGAAACGACGAGCACGGTGCTGGAAGCTGTGTTGGGCCGGTTTCGTCGTCGGACGCAGTCCGAGGGGGATTTCTGGGCCCTGCGGGATGTCAGTTTCAGCATCCAGACCGGGGAAACAGTGGGCATCATTGGTGCGAATGGAGGGGGCAAGAGCACGACGCTCAAACTCATTTCGCGCGTGTTGGAGCCCACATCCGGCCAGGTTCGCGTCCAGGGGCGCGTTGGGGCGCTGTTGGAGTTGGGCGCGGGCTTCCATCCCGACCTGACCGGACGCGAGAACATCTACCTGAATGGCTCGCTCCTGGGGCTTTCGCGGGAGGAGATTCAGCGCAATTTTGATGCGATTGTGGCTTTCGCCGAGCTGGAGCGCTTCATTGATGTGCCGGTGAAGCATTACTCATCCGGCATGTACGTGCGCCTGGGGTTTGCGGTAGCCGTCCACACCCGGCCCGATATTCTCCTGGTGGATGAGGTCCTGGCTGTTGGGGATGCGACGTTTCAGCGTAAATCCCTGGAACGCATCCTGGAATTGAAGCGTGCCGGGACGACGATTGTGTTCGTTTCGCACAGCGCGGAGACTGTGCGTTCCCTGTGTCAGCGGGCTATCTGGCTGGATGATGGTCGCGTGGTGGCCGATGATCTGGCCGATGTGGTGCTGACGCGGTACCTTAATCAGTCCTGGGCTGAGGAAGCGGAGCGCGTGCAAGCGGAGGAAAGCACGCCGCCCCCGCAGCAACAAGATGAGCACCGTTGGGGGACGCAGCGCGTTGTGATTAAACAGGTGCGGATCCTGAATGCCGCGGGCGAAGAACCCTATCATTTCCGCACGGGCGAACCGTTGGTCCTGGAGATGACCTGGAACGCGCGTGAACGGGTGGAGAACCCGGTTTTTGGGATGGCGATTTTCCGCAGTGATGGGGTACACGTGACCGGACCCAATACGCAATTCGCAGGATTGGACATCCCGGCGATTGAGGGAACGGGGACGACGACTTTCACGATTCCTGCCTTGCCCTTGCTGGAAGGCGTTTATCATGTGAGTGTAGCGGTCCACAATCGGGCCGATACGGAGATGTATGATTATCACGACAGGCTGTATAGTTTTCGGGTGTTGCCGGGGACGGCAGAGCGGTATGGCCTCATAACGGTCAACGGAGTCTGGCATGTCGAAACCGTTTAAGACGCGCGTTCTGATCATCAGCAGCGATGTGGTTGGGCCGACGATGGCCGGCCCAGGCATACGGTATGCGGCGCTGGCCGGGGTCTTGGGCCGTGAATTTGAGGTGCTGCTCATCGCACCAGAAGGCTCGCAGGCCTTGGAAGGCCCTTTCCACCTGGAATTCTATAAGCGTAGCGATGGTGAACGTGTGCGTGCCTGGGCCGAGGCAGCGGATGTGCTGCTTTTCCCCGGTGATGTGTTGTTGGATTTTCCGGATTTACCAACCCTGGGTAAACCTATCGTCATGGATGGCTACGATCCGCACACGGCAGAGACGTTGCTGTGGACGCGCGCGCAGGAGATGGCGGCGCGGGTGGGGACGCATAGCCATCGGCTGAGGTTGCTAACGCAGCAGTGCCTGGTGGGGGATTTCTTCATCTGCGCGGGCGAGGTGCAACGTACCTGGTGGTTGGGCCTGTTGGAGATGACGGGACGCATCAACCCTTATACGTTCGATGAGGATCCGACCCTGCGAAAGCTGGTGGATTGTGTTCCCTTTGGCTTGCCCTCGGAGCCTTTGCCGCCGTTGCCTGCCGACTTTCGCCCCTTTGGCCTGGCCCCCGACGATCCGGTGCTGTTGTGGGGTGGGGGCCTATGGGACTGGCTCGATCCCCTCACGGCCATCCGCGCCCTGCCGCTGGTGTTGGAGCGGATCCCCAACGTCCGGTTGCTTTTCCCCGGTACACGCCACCCCAATCCCGGCATTCCTGAAGTGGGGATGGTGGAACAGGCGCGCATTCTGGCGCAAGAGCTGGGGCTGTCAGGTACGCATGTCTTTTTTGGCGATTGGGTGCCGCGGGCCGAGTGGCCTTTTTATTTGCAGCGCGCTGCGGTAGGCCTGTCGCTGCATCCAGCCAGTTACGAGACGCACCTGGCGTTCCGCAGTCGCCTGCTGGAGTACATCTGGGCCGGCCTGCCGATGGTGGTGACAGGGGGCGATGAGACGGCGTTGATTGTGCAGCGTTATGGGCTGGGGCGTGTGGTGGCAGTAGGTGACGTGACGGGCGTCGCCGATGCGATTCTGGAGTTGTTGATACAGCCGCGCGCGGCCTGGGCTCCGGCTTTCGCTCAGGCGCGGGAGGCGTTTACCTGGGAGCGCGCTGCGGAGCCGCTGCTCGCTTTTTGCCGTGCGCCGCGGATGGCCCCGGATAAGCGGGCGGGCGTTGGGCGCGGGAATCCCCTTTTCATCCAACAGATCGAAGCCCTGCAAGTGGAGCGGGATACCGCCCAACGCGAGCGCGCTGAAGCGCAGGCGCTGGTGGCTGCTTACGAGCGGGGGCGCTTTATGCGTTTGATGCGCTGGTTGAAGGAGCATTGGCGATGAGTTACGAGTACGCGAATCTGGCCCCTGAATTCACGTG
>DAOTZR010000202.1:0-8441 GCA_034434315.1 Anaerolineae bacterium | reverse complement strand
CACAGGTGCCCCGGTAGAGGTACAGCATGCTGTACCCTTACCATCGGCGCTGCCATGGAGATTTCGCCCTGAACGGAGCTGGTATAGGGGTAGCCGGAGGCTTCGGCCTCCGGTGCCCTCCGCAATGGCTCGTCTTCCCGTTCACCCGTTACGCGACCTCGTGCCTTATTACCTGAGTAAATTCTTAATGTTCATTGGATAGGGCAGGTCAATTCTCCGGTGTTCGGGCAACGAGCCAGGGAGACACCCAAAAGATAGCAAAAAAGGCCGGGGCCTGAAAGGCCCCGGCTGGGGGTGGGGACACAAACGCCTCAGCTCTTATCGGGCTGAGCTGAGTCGCGCAACATAAGGGCTACATGCAGCGGCAAGTCCGAACGGGCGATGTACTCTTTGACCTCATCGAGCATCTTGTTGTATTGAGCGATCAGCTCCTCATCGTTGCCTTTGTACCCGCTGAGGGTGCGCCGGGCGCATGTACAACACCCCAATGAGGCACGGTAGCTATCCAAATCACAGGTGAGGCAGCTACCCAGCCGAATCAGCAAAAGCCCAAAGGCCAGCACTTCGACATGATGGTGCGGCAACCGCGTGACCCGATCCACCAGGACCTGCCAGGCCTGCCCACGCAAATCGCGCAATTGCGCAATACAACGTGGCGGAAACAAAATTTCACTGTTTGGATACATGACGAACGAAAATTCCCCTGAATATGATTACCACCTGAAAAGCGCGCTAATAATAACACGATAAACCGCGCTTTTCAAGGGTTAGAAAGATGAATTTTGTAAATTCGTCCCCCGCTTTTCGTGACTACCCGTCCCATCCTCCCTCCGCCAGGCTGGAGAATACGCCTGGACACGAACAAACGTGAATCGAACGGTCACGGATAGGCCAGGAAACTGCAATCGGCGCATGTCTCCGAACGCGCCTGCCCCTGCCCTGAGGTTGGTTGTTCCTGGAGTACTTACGGGTATAATAAGGCTATGGCTACGGAACGTTTGCAAAAATTATTGGCCCGTGCCGGTTACGGATCCCGCCGGGCTTGCGAAGATTTGATCCGTCAGGGTCGCGTCAGTGTAGATGGCCGCATCGCTCGCCTGGGCGATAGCGCCGATCCTGCCACACAGGTGATTACAGTGGACAACAAGAAGCTCAAACTGCCGGCGGCGTACACCTACGTCATGCTCAACAAGCCGCGGGGCGTGGTAGCAACCCTGTCTGATCCTGAGGGGCGGCGCACGGTGCGCGACCTGATTCCCCTGCCGCAGCGCATTTTCCCGGTTGGACGTTTGGACGTGGATAGCGAAGGCCTGTTGCTGTTAACGGATGACGGGGATCTGACGCAACGGCTCACCCATCCCCGCTATGAACATCCGCGCATTTACCGGGCGCTGGTGACGGGGCGCCCAACGCCGGAAGACATTGCCCGTTGGAAGCGCGGCATCGAACTGGAGGGCCATTTCACCCGCTGCGATAACGTCAAGCTGGACGCGGAAACGCCAGACGGGAGCTGGCTTACCATCGTGGTCCACGAGGGGCGGTACCATCTGGTCCGGCGTTTGACCGAGGCCCTGGGCTATCCCACCCGCCGGCTGATTCGGGTGGGAATGGGTGGCCTGCGCCTGGGCGACCTGCCGCCGGGGCAGTGGCGCTACCTCACCGAGGAAGAAATCCGCGAGCTGGAACACCAGACGGGCCTCAAACTGAACCCGGCGGTCGTGGCGGCCAGCCGTTCATCTGAAAAACCGCGAAAGGGGGAGCAATAGCGGTTGAAACCACAGACGATAGCAATTGACGGACCGGCGGCCTCCGGCAAAAGCACGATTGGCTATCATCTGGCCTGCTATCTGGGCTACCTTTATCTCGACACCGGCGCTCTGTACCGCGCCGTGACCTGGGCAGTGCTGCAACGCGGCATTCCCGTTGATGATGAGCGCGCCGTCACCGCCCTGGCCGAAACCCTGACGATTGATGCCGTGCCCCCGCGTCCGCAGGACCAGGATGGCCGGCAGTACACCATTCTGGTTGAAGGTGAGGATGTCACCTGGGCCTTGCGGTCGGCTGAAGTGGACGCGGCCGTTTCGCCCGTTTCCACCTATCCGGGTGTACGCACCGCACTTACGGAACAGATGCGCGCTATCGCCCGTCGTGGCCATGTGGTGATGGTGGGACGCGACATTGGCACTGTTGTGTTACCCAACGCCGACCTCAAGCTCTACGTCATGGCTTCGGCGGAAGTGCGGGCACAACGGCGGCTGCGGGAGCTCCAGGCGCGCGGCCAATCGGCCAGCTACGAGGCGATCCTGGACAACATTCGCCAGCGCGACACCATGGATAGTAGTCGGCCGACTGCCCCCTTACGGCCCGCGCCGGACGCGATCATTCTGGATACGACGGAGTTGTCCCTGGACCAGGTGCTGCAGCAGGTTGAGCGCCTGGTCAACACCAGCAAGTCAGGCTGAGGTAACTGTGGCACGTCGCTCTTGGGAGTATCTGGCTTTAGGGTTAGGCTTCGGGAGCGCGGCTCTGGGCGGTATCGCCTTTAATCAGGCCCGGCTTCTGCTCCGGCGCTTTATCCACCCGCCGCGCTATCGGCGTGCTCCGGACGAGTTCCCGTCATTCCTGGGCGTTTCATACACGGATGTGGTCCTGCATACAGCCGATGGCCTGCAGCTATCGGCCTGGTATACGCCTCCACGCCATGGCGCGGCGATTATCGCCTTACATGGGAATTCCACGGCCCGGCATCATACCACCTTTGCCCGTTTTGCCCTGGCGGGATACGGCGTCCTGGCTCCCGACCTGCGCGCGCATGGCCTGAGCGAAGGTGAAGTCTGTACCCTGGGCTTTCAGGAACTGCTCGATGCGGAGGCCGCGCTGACGTTTCTCTTGAACCAACCGGGCGTTGAACGCATCGGCGTCTGGGGCAGCTCCATGGGCGCCGTGACCGCGATCCGCCTGGCCGCGCGCCATCCGGAGGTCCAGGCCGTGACAGCCGATAGCGCTTTCGCTTCCCTGGAAGCCCTGCTCAACGGACGACGCCTGCCCCGTCTGGTGCAGCACTGGTTTTTGTATTTGCTGGAGCGCGAAACCGGCCTGCGCCTGCGCGATTTGCGTCCCGAAACGGAAATTGGGGCCATCGCCCCGCGCCCGGTGTTCATCATTCACGGCGGAGCCGATCAACTCGTATCCCATCAGTCCGCCCTGCGCCTGTATGCCGCTGCCGCTCCGCCCAAACGCCTGTGGATCGAACCCGGCATGAAACACACTGAGCTGCGCCATCGTCAGCCCGAACGTTACTGGACCGAAGTCGTGGGCTTTTTCGATGCCGCGTTGCTCGCTTCCCGATAGCAGGACATGGGACGTTGTGCGTCAGACGCTGGATTCTGACGCAAACGGACAGTTTCTGGTAAAGGCAAAGAAGGCCCGGAATCTGGTGTGAATCCTTTCGCTGCTGGCTGACGCCCGGCGCACGGGCGGGATACCTGGCCGGTGCGATGTTTTTAACTTCGTCAGGAGGGTGTATGGGAACTTACGATGTGGACATTGCCATCCTGGGTGGTGGCCCAGGGGGATATGTGGCTGCGGTGCGCGCGGCGCAATCAGGCTTGCGCTCTGTGCTCATTGAACGCGAGCATCTGGGCGGCGTATGCCTGAACTGGGGCTGCATCCCGACTAAAGCGCTCTTGCGCAATGCCGAAATCGCCCGTCTGCTGAAGGAGGGTAAGGAATTTGGCTTCAGCGCCGAGCCGGTGATGTTGGATTACGCCGCTGCGATTGAGCGGAGCCGTAAGGTATCGGGCCGTCTGGTCAAAGGCGTCGAGCTGCTGATGAGGCAAAACACCGTCCCGGTCCTATGGGGCGAAGGGCGCCTGACATCAGCGCATACGCTGGAGGTCGCTCTGACTGCTGGAGGTACTGAAACGGTGAGCGCGGGAGCTATCATCATAGCGACGGGGTCGCGCGCGCGCCTGCTCCCTGGCCTTACGGCGGATGGCGAGCGCATCCTCACGGCCCGGCATGCCCTGGAGCGCCGCACCCTGCCCGCTTCGGCCCTCATCATCGGCGCCGGCCCCATCGGCCTGGAATTTGCCACCATCTGGAACGCCTACGGCTGCACGGTGACTGTGGTGGAGATGCTGGAGCACGTGCTCCCCGCCGAGGACGAGGAAGCCGCTGCTGAACTGACCCGTGCCCTCAAGCGTGCCAAAATCAACGTGTTAACCTCAACGCGCGTGGAGCGCATCGAAACAGGCCAGAACGGCGTGCGCGCCCTGGTGAGCGGCCCCAAAGGCGAACAAACCCTGGAAGCCGAGGTGGCGCTGGTGGCGATTGGCGTCCAGCCCAACAGCGCTAACCTGGGCCTGGAAGCCGTGGGGGTGACGACCGAACGCGGCTGGATTCAGGTGGATGGCAAGATGCAGACGCAGGTGCCAGGCATCTATGCTATCGGGGATGTGAACGGGCTGCTCCCCCTGGCCCATGTCGCTTCGGCGCAGGGCATCCTGGCGGTGGAGACGATTGCCGGAGAGCGCCGCCCGCCGTTTGATGTCAACCTCATGCCGCGCGGGACCTATACCACACCCCAGGTGGCCTCTTTCGGCCTGAGTGAAAGCAAGGCCCGCGCGTTAGGGATGGAGGTGCGGGTGGGCAAGTTCCCTTTCCTGCCCAATGGCAAGGCGCTGGCCCTGGGGGAAACCCAGGGTTTCGTGAAGCTTGTGGCCGAGGCGAATACCCAGGCTATTGTGGGCGCGGTGATTGTGGGACCGGAAGCCACGGAATTGCTGCCGGAGCTGGTGTTGGCAGCGCGCATGGGCCTGACGCCGGAGGACGTGGCGCGTACCGTCCATGCCCATCCCACCCTGAATGAGGCGGTAATGGAAGCGGCGCACGGCGTGTTTGGCAAGCCGCTGCACTTGTAGGAGCGCGCTTGATGCCCCGCCACCAGGTGCTGACACTGCGCGAATTACGTCCAGTGCCGCCGTTCTGGCTGGTGATGTGCGATGTGGCGCTTGCGCCGGCGGCGGGGCAGTATCTTCTGGTGGACCTGGGTGGACCTTTACGGGAGCCTTTGTTCCCGGTCCAGAACCTGGCTGAAGGGTTTGTGTGTGCTGTCCCTGCGGGGCATCCCCTGGCGCGGGCTTTGCCAGGGACGCAACTCCCGGCCTACGGGCCTTTGGGGCGCGGTTTTCGGCTGCGCGAAGTGACGCGCCTGTTGCTGGTGGCTGATGCCATGGGCTGGCCTCTGTTGCAACCTCTGTTTACCGCCGGGGTGGAAGTCGTCCTGGTGCTGGAAGCCAACACCCGGACCCAGCTCCCGGCCATGACTCAATTGCCGCCGAATGTCGAGGTGCTCGTGCTCACGCGCGATGGGTCGGTGGGGCAGATGGGGTATCTGGAGCAGGCGGATTCGCCTTTGCGTGAGCTGATCCGGTGGACCGAGCATATGGCCCTGGCTTGCGCGCCGGAGCGCTACGCCGGCCTGGCGGCCCTGGTACGCGAGGTACGGCTGCATCCCAGGCCCGATTTTGCCCAGGCATTGGTGCAGGGGCCCATGCCTTGCGGCATCGGGGTTTGCGACGTGTGTCGCATCAGCACTCCGCAACGGGAGCGTGTGCCCTGTGTGGAAGGGCCGGTTTTTGATTTGCTGGATCTGGGCTGATGGGCGAATGGATTGAGCTGGCACCGCGCCATAAATACGGCTTACCCATCGCCGGGCCGTATTTGCCGGCGGCGGGAACCCTGGGTTACAGTGATGAAGCCTGGGATATGGTAGATTACCGGCGCTTCGGCGCGTTGGTGACGCATCCCGTGAGCTGGCACCCGCGCAGCGCTGCCGCGCCGCCGCGCGTCGCAACGCGCGGCCAGGGCTTCATTATCCATACCGGCTGGCCTAATCCCGGCCTGCCGGCAGTGATTTGTCAACATCAGGAAGCCTGGAAGCGTCTCAAGCTCCCCATCATTGTGCATCTGCTGGCTACCAGCCCGAATGATACGGTCCGTGCCTGCGAGGCTCTGGCGCAAGTATCCAGCGTCGCCGGCGTGGAACTGGGCCTGGCGGACGGGACGCGCCTGGCGCAGGCTCTGGCGCATCTTGCGGCGGCACAGGCATCGGGATTGCCCGTCATCGTCCAGGTACCCTTTCATCAGGTAGAAGCGTGGAGTACCGCCCTGGTTCAGGCCGGGGCCGATGCCCTGACTCTGACGGCCCCGCCGCGCGGGGTGTTGCCCACGGCCCAGGGGGTGCACGTGCGCGGACGCTTGTTCGACCCGGCGCTATTGCCGTTGACGCTGCAAGCCGTGGCTCATTGGGCGCCCAGGCTGGACGTGCCGGTCATCGCCTGCGGGGGCATCCGAACTCCGGAGGAGGCGGAGGCCTGCCTGGAGCTGGGGGCGCGGGCAGTGCAATTCGATGCCCTGCTCTGGCGCGATCCGCGTTGGCTGGCACCGCCTGACGCGCCGGACGCGGTTTGAACTTTGAGACGGGGGTGCAACACGCATGAAAACTTCACCGCTTACGATTGGCCTGGTCATTTTGCTCATGATTTCTCTGTTTTTGAATGTTTTCACCCTGGCAGCCCTAGTCCGCTACCGGGATAACACGCTCGCTGCCGTGCAGGAGCTGCGCCTGGCGTTGCAGGCCTTGGGAGATACGCCGGTGAGGACGGTAGTGCACGTGGAGCAGGATATCCCGGTTGAAGCCGAAGTGCCGTTGAATGGGACGTTCGACGTGCCAGTCAATACGCAGATACCGCTTTCCACCACGGTGTACACGACCATTTCGATCCCCTTGCTGGGCGCGCAGAAAATTCCCGTTCCGATTGAGGGGGAGCTGCCTTTGCAGGTGATTTTGAAGATGCCGATTCACACCACGCTGCCCGTTACGGCTGTGTATCATCTTTCTACCGATTTGCCCGTGCAGGTGAGCCTGACGCCGGAGTCCTTGCGTCCGGTGGATGAAGCTTTGCAGGGCCTGGCTGAAGGGTTGCGCTAGACGTGGGCTGAGCGGGCTTCCGGGGGTATGAGCAGACTATCTTGTACATAAGAGGTGAACTGTGGATAAGATCAAGATTTTGTTTCTGTGCACTGGCAATTCATGCCGCAGCCAGATGGCTGAGGGCTGGGCGCGCGCGCTGAAGGGGGACGTCATCGAGGCGTACTCCGCGGGGGTGGAGAGTCACGGCTTGAACCCTTATGCCGTCAAGGTTATGGCCGAGGCCGGCGTGGATATTTCGCACCATCGCAGCAAACATGTGCGTGAAGTGATGCACATTCCGTTCGATTACGTCATCACAGTGTGCGACCATGCTCACGAGCATTGTCCGGCTTTTCCAGGCCGTACGGTGGTGATCCATCGCGGATTTGACGACCCTCCACGCCTGGCGGCGCAGGCGCAGAGCGAGGAGGAGGCCCTGGCGATTTACCGCCGCGTGCGGGATGAAATCCGCGACTTTGTGCTGACGTTGCCCGAAGCGCTACAAAACGAAAGTAAGTTGTCTTTGAAACTGAGGTAGAGATGGGTTACCCTTGCTTGATTTGCGGCGCGGATCTTATCGAACTGGAGGATGAGGAGCTGCATCGCTGCTCGTATTGTCAGCAAGAGCAGCCGGTGTATTATCTCTGTCCGGAAGGGCACGCGGTATGCGATGAGTGCCAGGCGGCGGATCAGCCCACGCTTATTCAACGGGTGTGCATGGGAACTACGGAAACCGACCCCATTGCTATAGCCAATCTCATCATGGGGCATCCGGCTTTTGTGATGCACGGGCCTTATCACCATCAACTGGTCGCACCGGTGGCGCTGGTGGCCCTGGCCAATCTGGGCCAAATCACGTTTAACCGGGCGCACGTTCCGGCGGTGATGCGCCGCACCGCCGATATTCCCATTGCAGTCTGCGGCAGTCGTGGAGGCTGTGGCGCGGCGGAAGGCGTGGGAGCGGCTTTGTCCGTGCTCACCAAGGCCTCCTATCTCAAGGATCGGGAGCGCGCCCTGGCTTTACGAGGCACCGGCGAGACGCTGCTGGCTATTGCCCAGGCCGGGGGCATACGTTGTTGTAAACAGAGCGTTTACCTGGCCTTTGAAGTCTTGAGCCGTCTGTTGCGCTCGGAGCTGGGCCTTGAGTTACCCGTTGAAGTCCACTGTGCTTTCTATCGGACCAATCCGGATTGCAAAGGGCCGCGCTGCTCGTATTTCCCCGCGGGAGGTGAGCTGTGAAGGCCTGGCGGCTTTTGCGCGATGGGATCACGGATGCCCATCATCATTTTGCCGTAGAAGAGGCGCTGGTGCGGTTGCTCGATGAAGGCCTCAGTCCCCCGACCCTGCGGCTGCGCCAGGTGCGCCATGCGGTCTTCGTCGGCGTGACCCAGGACGTCTGGACCGAGGTGGATGTGGCGTATTGTCGGGAGCATGGCATTACCATTGTGCGCCGCATGAACGGCGG
>DAOTZR010000201.1:0-20470 GCA_034434315.1 Anaerolineae bacterium | reverse complement strand
TATCTGGCCCTTAAGCAGCAATTCGGTTTTGGTCAGGCGCACTGGCAGAGGTGCGATGCCGCCCAGCGCCAGGCGCACTTCAGCAGGCAAGCCTTCGTCTATGCTGATGAAGGCCGCCGCACCCACAATGGGCTTATCCATGGGCGACCGCCCTACCGTGTGGTAACTGAGCGCCGTCCGCGCCGCCAGCCGTTTAAGCCGCAGCTCCGTAATCAGCGCCTTGACCGCGATCAGCCGTTCGCGATAAGCAACAAAGCTGGTGAACGGGGCGACGTGCACAGCCGGATCCGCGTAGACCAGCTCCGCATCGCACACCAGGAACACCGTCGTCAGCGGGTCCGCGCTGCCGGCGACGATCAGGGTGCCGCCGAGTGTCCCCTGTTCGCGCAGATTGCGGGATTGCGTCAGACGGGCCGCCTGGACCAGGATGCCATCGCCGAACTGCGCCGTATCGGGGTGCTCGATCAGCGCCTGCAATGTGGCCGTGGCGCCGATGTGGATGGCGTCCAGCTCACCGCGGATCTGATTCAGCTTGAGCTTTTGCAGGTCAATCACCGTGGTGAGGGTAGGGTCGCCCTGGGCCACAATCCAGGCTCCCCCGCCCAGATACTGGGCCGCCTGATTGGACTGGGCCAGAGCCACGGCCTGTTCAAGGGTGTCGGGTCGTTCGTAATGTTTTAAGTTTCGTAACATAGGCACTCCTGTTTGATGTAGGATAGTTTATTTCCATGGTCCTGACCTGGTTATCCGTCACCATGCGCCGCGTGCAGAAAAATCCAGCATAGCCTGGCCTGCTGTGAGCCTCTGCCAGGCTACAGCACCACCTGCCCCATGGCCGATACATCATAGCCGGGCAAGGCCGCAACGGCTTGACGGAAAGCCGGATCCTGCAACAGGTCCAGCAAAGGCGCCAGCAAAGCGCTTTCGTAGTAGACCTCCGGGATAACCAGGTCGTAACGCTCTTTGAACAGGGGCACAAAATCCAGTCCCAGGGCCTGAGCTGCGGCAGGAATACCCAGACCGCAATCCGCGCGTCCGGCAGCGACGGCCGCCGCAACCGCCAGATGGGTGTACTCTTCCTGAGTGTATCCGCGAATCTGGACGGGATCGAGGTGCAGTTGCACCAGATGGTAATCGAGTAACACGCGCGTCCCCGCCCCGCGTTGACGATTGACAAAACTCACATCCGGGCGGACCAGGTCTTTGAGCGAGGTGATGCCTTTAGGATTACCGGGCTGGACGATCAGCCCCTGCTCGCGCCCTACCAGGGTAATCATCTTTACCGGTGTGCCGGGCAAATAACGCCGGATATACCCTAGATTGTAGTCCCCGGTCTCCGGATCGAGCAGATGACTACCCGCCAGATGCGCCTGACCGCGCTGTAAGGCGATCAGGCCGCCCAGGCTGCCTACATTAGCCGAAGCCAATCGACGGTTCCGCTGTGCCAGAAACTGGGCGATGAGGTCCAGCGTCATATCGTGGGAGCCGATGGCGAACAGGGTGTGCTCCAGTTCCGCGCGGGGACGATACAGCCGCACCGTCACTTCGCTGTTGGCCTCATACCCCTGCAGGCCGCGCGGGACAATCACAATCCCATCCGCCCGCACCAGAGACGTGATCACCCCTGCGCCGCGGGCCAGGGGCGCCGCCAGCCACTGGTCGCCTACCTTTCCCACAACGACGCGCACATAATCGTCATCTCCGGCCGGCGAGGCCAGCTTGCGCGTCAGGCGGGCCTGGAGGGTAGGAGGCTGGGGGACCGTCCGTCCTAGCCAGCGGGCCAACAGCGGCTCGACGAAAATTTCCCCCGTCAGCGCCGCGGAAACTGGATACCCCGGCACGCCGATGATGGGCACACTCCGCCCGTCAACGTGCAGTATCCCCAGGATGACCGGATGGCCCGGACGAACCGCAATCCCATGCACCAGGAGATGGCCCAGCTCCTCCACGATGCGCGCGGAGAAATCCTCCGATCCCGCCGAGGAGCCGGCATTGAGCAGCACCAGGTCGTGTGTGGCCGCCGCCTCCAACACCCGCGCGCGGATCGTGGCGTAATCGTCCGGCGTGATGGAGAAACGGGTGGCCTCGCCGCCCCATTGGCGCACCTGCGCCGCCAGCACCAGGGAATTGTATTCGATGATATCGCCCGGACGCGGCGGTACGCCCACCGGAATCAGTTCCGTCCCTGTGGGAAGGACGGCCACGCGCGGTTTGCGTGCCACGGATACCCGGTCGTGGCCGCAAGCAGCGATGGCTCCTAAATCCACAGGCCGTAACGTATGCCCTGCAGGGAGCACCAGCTCACTGGCGACGATGTCCTCACCCAAAGGGCGCACCGCTTGCCAGGGCCGCGCCGCGGCGCGGATCCGGACGGCCGCCGGGTGGCGAATGTCGGAGGTGGGCTGCCCCTGGGCGTCCAGGGGTTCAACCTGTTCGATGGGAATCACCGCGTCGGCCCAGGCCGGGAGGAGATCGCCGGTGTCTACGTAAGCTGCCTGCGCGTCGCACGTCAACACCAGGGGGGCGGTAGGCTGAGCCCCCAGCGTATCCTCGGACTTTACAGCATACCCATCCATCGCCGAGGCATGATAGTGGGGCGAAGAAATCCTGGCCCAGACCGGTTCAGCGAGGACCCGTCCGATCAGGGTTTCATCCAGGGGCAACACTTCGACCCCCAGGATGCCATCCAGATGGGCTTCGCGCAGGGCAGTTTCCCAACGTTTCTGGGCCTGATCCAGCGGAATATCGTGAAGATAGACGCTCATAGGCTCTCCTGCAGTCAGTTTCAGCGCCGGTTTTGAAGGGTTTCCCGCCTCAAGCGCTATGAGTTTAACCGGCTAAAACCTTGTTCGATTTCCAACCTGCCCGGCTCCAGCCGGCAGGTCTTTCCAGAACGCGACTACGGAAGGTTGATGGCCTGGTCTGAGAGTTACTGTCTCGTCTGGTCAGGATAGAGACGCTCATGACCAGAGCCATACCTCGGCTTTTTCACCCAGCGCCAGGCCGGTGGCATCGGCGGGCACTTTGAGCAGGCCGTCGGCTTCGACCAGGCGGAAGACGAGATTGCTTTTGTAGAAAATCGGCTCCGCCATCCATCCCTCAGGGCCGGCGTGTAGGCGTACCGGCCACCAATCCTCGCGCCCGGCTTCGGAGGGGAGGTTGAGCGTGACCCGTGCGCGCACAACCGGCGCCCGACGGGGCCGGGTGAGGCCCTGGAGCGTTTCGACCATGGGGACCACAAACAGGCCGGCATTCACCAGGGCACTGACCGGGTTGCCCGGCAGGCCTACAAGGGGCTTACCATCAGCAACCCCCAGGATCGTCGGACGGCCCGGTTTGGTGGCTACACCATGGACCAGAACCCCTGGCTGTCCCAGGCCATGCAGCACCTCGGCGGTGATGTCGCGGGTGCTGGCCGAGGAGCCGGCGGTGACGACCAGCGCGTCACAGGCGACGAAAGCGCGGCGCACCGAGCTTTCCAGCGCTTGGCGTTCGTCTGGAACAATGCCGTAGAGGATGGCTTCTCCCCCCGCGCGCGCAATCAGCGCCTTCAGGGTGTAACTGTTGACATCCCGAATCTGGCCTGGCTCAGGAACCTGATCGGGCGAGACCAGCTCGTCGCCGGTGGAAAGCACTGCCACGCGCGGCTTTTGGGCGACCTGGACCGTCGTGATCCCCAGGGCCATCAGGGCGCCAAGGTCCGCCGGACGCAAGCGCAAGCCGGCGGGCAGCACTTCCGCCCCCTGAGCCACATCCTCACCGATAGCGATGGTGTTTTCACCTACCGCGACAGGGCGCAGAATTTCCACCTCGCCGCTGCGACTGACCTGCGTGTATTCCACCATCACCACCGCATCGGCGCCGGCAGGGAGCATCCCGCCGGTATGGATCAGGGCTGCCTGGGCCGGCCCCAGCGTCAGGGAGGTCGTGCTGCCCATCGTCACCTCGCCGATGACGGTCAGGTAAGCCGGCAACGCCTCGGAGGCGCCGTAAGTATCCGCGGCACGCACGGCGTAGCCGTCAACTTCGGAGCGGGGAAAGGCCGGCACCGGATCAGGCGCCAGAATGTCTGATGCTAACACGCGCCCGTCGGCATCAGCGGTTGGGATGGACGTAGCCGGACAGCGGTGAGTAACGGCATTCAGCCAGCGCGCGCGGGCTACATCGGGCGGTACAAGCTGTAAAAATTCGGGCATACGTTGAACCTGTTTCTATGATAAATTTTAAGCACCGATATTATACCGGTTTGGGGTAAATTTGACAAACCTTTTTAAGAGGCCATACTTTAGCAGCAAACACTACCCTGACGGGACAAAATCGCTGTTGGGTACGATAAATAACCCATGCCAGACTTTGCTTTACGTGAGGTGATCATGATCAACGTTGAGGGTTCCTGGTTTAAAGACGAAGCGGGGCGCGTGCTTATCCTGCGGGGGGTGAACGTGAGCGGAAGTTCCAAGGTCCCTTATCGGCCCAACGGTGCCACTCACCTTCGGGACAACTTCTTTGCTCACCGCAACGTCTCTTTCGTGGGGCGTCCTTTTCCCCTGGAGGAGGCGGATGAGCATTTTGCCCGCCTCAAGCGTTGGGGGCTGACCTTTTTGCGCTTTCTGGTGACCTGGGAGGCCATCGAGCACGCCGGTCCGGGACAGTACGATCAGGATTATCTGGACTATCTCTACGCCGTGGTGCGCAAGGCCGGAGAGCATGGCCTGCGTCTGTTCATTGATCCGCACCAGGACGTGTGGAGCCGGTGGACGGGAGGGGACGGCGCACCGGGCTGGACGCTGGAGGCGGTGGGTTTTGACCCCACGCAGTTGATGGCCACCGGGGCGGCGCTGGTCCATGCGCTGCACGGGGACCCCTTCCCCACCATGATCTGGCCGACGAATTACGGGAAGCTGGCTGCAGCGACGATGTTCACGCTGTTTTTTGCCGGTTCGGTTTTTGCGCCTGCCACCATCGTGGATGGGGAGCCGGTGCAGGAGTTTTTGCAACGCCACTACATTCAGGCCATCCAGCAGGTGGTGCAGCGCCTGCACGGCCTGCCGCATGTGGTGGGGTACGATACGCTCAACGAGCCTTCGGGCGGCTACATTGGCTGGCCGGATGTGCGCGGAATGGGGAAGGTGATGCTGCGCAAAGGGCTGATGCCCACGCCGCTTGAGGCGATGGCTTTGGGTGAGGGCATTCCCCAGGAGGTGGCGGTTTGGGCCGCGGATGTGCGCGGTGAACGGATGATAGGCTCTCAACGCGTGGATCCGCAGGGCGCGCGCGCCTGGCAGGCGGGCGTCACCTGTCTCTGGTGCGCCAATGGCGTGTGGGATGTGGACGAGGCCGGACGGCCTTATGCGCTGCGGCCGGCGCATTTCGCCAAGGTGGACGGCCGGGCGGTGGATTTTGTGCGCGATTTTTACCGTCCCTTCGCGGTACGGTATGCTCAGGCCATCCGGCGCTTCGATCCCGATGCGCTGATTTTTCTGGAGGGCATCCCCCACGAATCCACGCTGACCTGGGACCTGCAAGAGGTGCCACGCGTGGTAAATGCTTCGCACTGGTACGATGGCTGGACGCTTTTCAGCAAGCGTTACTCCCCGTTCTGGGCGGTGGATGTAGTCCGGAGGAGGCTCCTCATCGGCGCGCGGAGGATTCAGGCCGCTTTCAACGCGCAGATCGCCGAACTGGTGCGCGTTTCGCGGGAGCAGATGGGCGGAGTCCCCACGCTGGTGGGCGAGTTTGGCATTCCTTTCGATTTGAACGAGGGTCGGGCTTTCCGCACCGGGGATTACGCCGACCAGGCTGCTGTGCTGGATCGCTCATTCCGCGCCATCGAGGCCAATCTGGTAAGCGGTACGCTGTGGAACTACACACCCGATAACACGCACGCTCACGGCGATCAATGGAATGGGGAGGACCTTTCGATTTTCAGTTTGGACGACCGGCACGATCCTGAAGACCCGGATTCCGGAGGGCGCGCTTTGGAAGCCGCCGTGCGGCCCTATCCCCGCGCCGTGGCCGGAATTCCTCTGCATTACGCTTATGCGTATCGGCGGCGGCAGTTTGTGCTGCGCTTTCGCCACGACCCGGCTGTTACTGCCCCTACGGAGATTTTCGTGCCGCGCTTACATTACCCGCGGGGATGTCGGGTGCAGGTCTCCGATGGGCACTATGCCTGGGCGGAGGCGGATACGGTGCTGCTTTACTATCACAGCGCGGATCGGGCGGAGCATGAGGTGCGCCTGACGCCGCGGTGAGGAGGAGTGGCAATGGTGAGAGATTATCTGGCCCGGCCCTAAGCAACTGAAATCGAAAAGCCACGGAGGTAGGGTGATGGCGGACCTGGATGTCCTGGTTGTGGGCAATAATACCTTGGATGTGATTCTCTATCCGATTGACGATGTGCCGCGCAATCGTTCGCTTACTTTCGAGCAAGTCGCGGTGAGTGCCGGCGGATGCGCCTCCAATGCGGCTGTGGGCCTGGCCGCTTTGGGATGGCGTACCGGCCTGGTGGGCTGTATCGGCGCCGATGCGGCGGGGGATCTGGCCCTGGCGACCTGGCAGCGTTTTGGGATAGATACGCGCTTTATCATGCGGCTGCCCTCGGTGCCAACGGCGGTGAGCGTGGGCCTGGTAGATCATGAAGCGCAGCCGCGTTTTCTGCATACACCCGCTGCCAATGCGCATCTGACAGTAGAACGTCTGGACGTGGCCGCCTGGTTAGCGACGGGCGCACGTTGGTTGCATGTGGGGGGCTTCCTCATCACCCTGGGCCTGCTCGACGTGCGGGTGGCGGACGTGCTGGCGCAGGTACGCGCCGCCGGGTGGCAGACCTCACTGGACATTGTGCGCGCCCATCACGGACGGCCTTTGGAATCTCTCTGGGCCGCCTTGCCCTATGTGGACGTTTTTTTCTGCAATCATCAAGAGGCCCGCTGGTTAACCGGTGCTGAAACACCTCAGGAAGCAGCGCACCTGTTGCGGGAGCGGGGGGCTGGAACGGTCATCATCAAGTGGGGGGCCGCGGGGTGCTGGCTGGCCAACGCTGAGGTCTCCCGGCAGGTACCGGGTGTGGCGGCGCAGGTGGTGGATACCACCGGGGCAGGCGATGCCTTTGATGCGGGCTTCATCGCCGCGCGTCTGCACGGCGCCGATCCGCTCGCGGCCTGTGCCTTCGCCAATCGCGTAGGCGCGGGGACCACTGAGGGCGTGGGCGCCCTGACATTGTGGGACCAGTCGGCACGAGTTGAACAGTTGAAAAGCTCTATTTTGGGCTATAATTAAATTTACGCCCATAGCTGCACATGAGTTGAAAAGCCCTATGGGCATCAAGCGGTGTGGGTAAGGGTAGGATTTGCCTCCATGGATTCTGGTGTTGTGGAACAGCCTGGTAGTTTTTGTATTCTGTGGCGCAGGATTTATCCTGGGCTAAGTAGTGCCCTGTTAGTAGGAGATTTTGCACTTTACCCATCGCCCTCCCCCCCAGCCCTCTCCAGGGCTATGCCTGACCTGCATCACACTACAGCTTGCAGGGGAGAGCGGGGGCCAGGGAGCGAGGGGGGTAAGGTGACCGAGAAAGCAAAATCACGGCTAACAAAACAGCCGTTTCTCCTGATATCCATGCTTTGATAATATGGCACAAGAGTGAACGATGAGTAAGGATTCCATCGCGTACCATTGTGAAGATTGTCCTCCCGAATTAATGGCCGAATGCTTGCGTCAGGCCAACGCCATAGTGGCCGAAGCCCGCGCTCTGGGCAATGGGCCTGAGCGAGATTATACGGATGAAACGGTGTATGCCGTGCGTTCTGTTTGTCTGCGTGTTCAACAGGAGCAGCAAGGGATGCGCAGAAGTTTGCGTGAACGTTTGAAACGTGAAAGTCCTTCTGCCCCCGAAGAATCCCAACCTTCACCGGCCAGGGGGCAACCCGAAGCCGCAACTATTCCTGATACGGCGCCGCGTTCCCTGATCCTTGTGGTCCCTGATACCCAGCATCGAATTGCCTTGCCTGCACAGGGCCGGATCATTTTGGGGCGGGTGGATCTGCCTAACCTGCTTTCCCCCGATGTTGATTTGACATTTGACGATCGCTATAACACGATTTCCCGTTATCACGCCACGGTGACCGGGGTGGGGGGCGGAAAGTACGAAATTGCCGATCTGGATAGTCAGCATGGGACCTGGGTTAACGGGGTGCGCCTGGCACCGCATCATGGCGTTGCCCTGGCCTTGGGGGATGAAGTACGCCTGGGGAACTGTCAGTTGCTGGTTGTGGAGGCACCGGAGGTTTGGAATGCGCCGCCGTGCAGCGGTCCTTTCCAGTATTTCCTGTATTCCACCTTTACAGGTCATGTGTTTGCCCTGCCTTGCAACAAGGAACTGCTGGTAGGACGCTCGGATCAACGGCGTGGCATTTACCCCGATATAGATTTGAGTCAGGAGGGTGAGGCAGCTTATGGTGTTTCCCGACGCCATGCCACTATCACCTGCAGTGAGGACGGGTTTTATGTCACAGATCTCCAGAGCTCCAATGGAACTCGCATTGATGGCGTGCCCCTGACGCCCCATGAACCCACTCTGGTGCGCCCAGGGCAACACATCTGGCTGGGTGGGTTGGTTCTGTATCTGGATGTGATGGAATGACAGCGTGATTTTGAATCTTTAGTGAGGAGGAACCATGGAACAGGTTCTTAAGCGAATTTCAACGGGCATTCCTGGTCTGGATGAAGTCTTGGGTGGTGGTTTGTTCCCTCACCATGCCTATCTAGTCCGGGGCGGGCCGGGTCTGGGCAAAACAACGCTGGGCCTGCATTTTTTGTGCGCCGGTATCGAGGTTGGGGAAAAGGTGCTCTTTGTCACCCTCGGCGAAAGTGAGGCGCGCTTGCGCGAAAATGGCGAGCGCCTGGGCATGGATCTGCGCGGTGTTAACTTCCTCGATTTAAGTCCTTCTCAGGGCTTTTTTACCCAGATCGAATCTTACGACATCTTCTCCCCGGCCGAGGTCGAACGGGCTCCAATGACCCGCCGCATTGTTGAAACTGTGCGTCAGCTTCATCCTGCACGTGTTTTTATTGACTCGATGACCCAGCTTCGCTATCTGGCAACGGATAATTTTCAGTACCGCAAACAAGTTCTGGCTTTTTTGCGTTTCTTGAACGAAGAAGGCGCAACGGTCCTGTTCACCTCCGAAGGCAGCGCCGAGGCTCCCGATGCCGATTTGCAATTTCTGAGCGATGGCATTATCACTCTGGAATTTCGTGATGGGCTGCGCTCGCTGGCCGTGTCCAAACTGCGCGGCTCCGATTTCATCAGTGGGTGGCATACCTACCGCATCACTGCGGGCGGTATCCAGGTCTTCCCGCGCCTGACCTTGCCGGAGCATGAGATGACTTTTGTATCCGAAGTCATTTCTTCAGGCGTGCCGGAGCTGGATGAACTACTTCATGGTGGTTTGGAACGGGGCACTGTGACCCTGATCACCGGCCCAACCGGATCGGGCAAAACGACCCTGGGGCTGTTGTTCATGAAAGAGGCCGCCGGGCGTGGGGAACGCTCGGTCATTTATACCTTTGAGGAAAATGTGGACACACTCCTGGCGCGTTCTCAGGCTATTAACATCCCCGTGCAGGCCATGGTTAGAAATGGTGTTCTGGAGGTGATTCCTGTTGAGCCCATGCGCTATACCCCGGACGAGTTCGCCCGTCTGGTGCGCCAGGAAGTTGAGGAGCGCCATGCGCGGATCGTGATGCTTGACAGCGTTGCCGGGTATCGTTTGAGCGTACGCGGCTCGGACCTGGTCCAGCAATTGCACGTGCTATGTCGTTACCTCAACACTATGGGTGTGACCACCCTGCTGATCAACGAGGTCGAGAAGATCACGGGCGATTTTCAGGCTACCGAATTGGGCATCAGCTACCTGGCGGATAACATAGTTTTTCTGCGTTACTTGGAGCTACAGGGCGAATTGCGTAAGGCCATCGGTGTGCTCAAAAAACGTCTGAGTGACTTCGAAAAGACCCTGCGCGAGTATGAAATCACCCGCTACGGCGTGAAGGTTGGACGTCCGCTCACGCATCTGCGCGGCCTGTTGATCGGAGTGCCAATGCTGGAAGAGTAGCCTCCGCGATGAGTGATAGGCCGCTTATTCTGATTGCAACAGCCCATCCGCGCAACGGGGCTCTCCTGCGCGAGATCCTGGCTCAGGCAGGGTACACGGCACTGCTTGTGGATACGTTTGATGCGCTGTTCCAGACCCTGTCCCAGTACCCTTCCATTCGGTTGGTGCTGGTGGACGTTGGGGGCTGGTCCGTGGCCGATGTTGTCCATGGCTGTGCCCATCTGCGGGAGAGCGGTATTCCTTTTATCCTCATCGGATCCCGTGCAGAACCAGGGCTGACGGAACTGGCTTTGCAGTATGGCGCCCGCGGGGTGCTCATCAAGCCCCTGACCCCGGCTAAGTTGGCGAAGACCGTGCAAACCTGGCTGGACCTCCATGTTCAGCCGGCGGATAAATGCTTGCATTCGGCGGCCCCGGGCAGTGGCATGGCTTTGAAAGGAGGCGGTGTGCGGATGGAACGGATAGCCCTTCTGCTCGAATCTTCCGAAAACGCCCGCTTGTTGCAGGCCTGGCTGGAACCGCGGTATCAGGTGCTCGTGGGGCCGATAGATGAGCTGCTCCAGGCTGCGCAATTCGACTTGGGGATTCTGGATGCCATCAACCTGAGCCGTTGGGCCGGGACGATCCAGACTCTGCGCCGTAACGAAACACCTACCTGGTTGCCCTTTCTGCTGCTGACGTCCAGGCACGAACTGGGCATTGCCGAGCATCATCTGTGGCAGACGGTGGATGATCTCATCACGATCCCGGTGGTCAAGCTGGAATTGCAGGCACGGGTGGAAATTCTGTTACGTGCGCGGCGCCTTTCTTTGGACCTGACCTTTCGCTACCAGAGATTGTTTGAAAGCCTTCCGATTGGCCTGTATCATGCTACCCCGGAGGGCCGTGTCCTGGCGGCCAACCCTACTTTTCTGGAGATGCTACGCGCCCCCAGCGTGGAAGCCATACCGCCTGCCGGCTGGTATGCTGACACGCAGGAGCATGAACGCTTGATACACCGCCTGGAAGAATGTGATAAAATCCAGGGGGCAGAAACGCGCCTGCGCTCTCTGACAGGCGAGGAGTTTTGGGGACGCCTGGCTTTACAGGCGCTTCGGGACAGTGCCGGCCACCTCATTGCGTTGGAAGGGGCGGTCGAAAATGCGGATGAGCTTATCCGCGCCCGTGAAGAACGCGAAAGGTGGATGCAGGCCATGACCGATGAGGCGCAACGTGTGCAGCAGATTTTGTCCACTGTGCCTGAAGGCGTCACTTTGTTTGACGCCGACGGGCGGATTTTGCTGGCTAATTCCGTGGCCCGGCAGTACTTGTCTGTTTTGTCCGACATTCCAGGCAATCCGGGCGATAGGATAACGCATCTGGGTCCCCTGACACTCCAGGACGTATTAACCTCTCCCCCGATCCGTGGCCTGTGGCACGAAGTGCCGTGCGGAATCCGGAAGTACGAAATGCTGGCCCGTCCAGTTGAGGGTTTGAGCGGTTCTGCCGCGCAATGGGTCCTGGTGATAAAAGATGTAACCCAGGAAACTGAAGTGCGTCGGCGCTTGCAACAACAGGAACGTCTGGCGGCGGTGGGACAACTGGCCGCAGGTATCGCCCACGATTTTAACAACATCATGGCCGTGATCGTCCTGTACGCCCAACTCCTGGAGCGGTCGTCTAACCTGGACCTGCGTCAGCGGGAGCAGGTACACACTATTGGCCAGCAGGCGGCCCAGGCGACGCGGCTCATTCAGCAGATCCTCGATTTCAGTCGGCGTAGCATACTGGAGCGACGCCCGTTGGATTTGTTGCCTCTCGTCAAAGAGCAGGTCAAACTGCTGACTCATGCCCTGCTGGAGAATATCCGCATCAGGGTGGACTATAGTAACGGTGAGTATCGCGTGTCAGCCGATCCTACATCCATCCAGCAGGTGTTGATGAATCTCTCCATCAATGCGCGTGATGCCATGCCGGAAGGCGGAACCCTGACCTTTAAGCTGGAGCGCGTGCTTGTCAAGGAAGGGGAAGCCCTCCATTTGCCGGATTCTCCGAATCTACCCGTAGGGGAATGGATCCGTTTGACCGTGGAGGACAACGGTACAGGCATTCCAGACGAAGTTCTGGCCCATATCTTTGAACCGTTTTTCACCACCAAGGGACCGGGCAAAGGCAGTGGCCTGGGCCTGGCCCAGGTGCATGGCATTGTCGCCCAACACGATGGCCAGATCACCGTGGAGACCAGGGTGGGGAAGGGAACAGCCTTTCACATCTACCTTCCGGCGTTAGAGTTGCGTCCTATGATTGACGTGGAAGATACTGCTCAATTGCCCATGGGACATGGTGAGACCCTCCTGCTGGTCGAAGATAATGAAGCGGTGCGCAAAGCCCTGGCGCATAGCCTGGAGCAGCTTGCTTATCGCGTGGTGACAGCAGCGGATGGCCAGGAAGCTCTGGCGTTGCTGGACAAGACCGCGGAAGACCTTGCCCTGGTGATTTCGGATGTGGTCATGCCAGGGATGGGGGGCGTAGCTTTAGTCCGTAGCCTGCGCCGATTGGGGTGGAATAAACCCATCATCATGCTCACCGGCCATGCGCTGGATGAGCAGTTGGATGAACTCAGCCGCGATGCGCTGATCCAGGGGCGCCTGACCAAGCCGGTGATGCTGGAGGCCCTGGCCCAGATGGTGCACAAACTGCTGGCAACGTCCCAGCCGTCAGCGCCGGGCGCTGTAGGCCAGGACTAATGCCCTTTGTCAGGAGAGTTGACATCCGCCTGAATCTTCGTATAATGAAAAGCGTTAAAGACGGTGAACGGGAGGAGTAGCTGGTTTCCGTGTTGGACCAGAGAGGAGGGTCAGTGGCTGGAAGCCCTCTCCAACACACCCAGTCGAAGGTCGCCCGGGAGTCGAACAGCTGAAGGTCAGTAGGCTGTTACGGGTTCGCCCGTTATAGCGAGCGCCCTTGATGGAGGGCGGCAAAGTGCGCCGCTGAGCGGCGAATCAGGGTGGTACCGCGAAAGGCCCCTTTCGTCCCTGGACGGAAGGGGCCTTTTTCATTGGACCATGCTCGACATTGAGGACTTGAAGGAGGAGACAATGGCTGAACTGGCAAAGACTTACGATCCCAAGACAGTGGAACCCGACCTGTATCGTTGGTGGGAAGAGCAGGGTTATTTTAAGCCCGAAACGCCGGCGACCCGTTCACAGCCGGGGAAGCGCTTTTGCATTACCATGCCCCCGCCCAACGTGACCGGTATCCTGCATCTGGGGCACGCTATGACGGCGGCTCTGGAGGACATGATGACGCGCTATTACCGGATGCGGGGCTATAAGACCCTGTTCCTGCCCGGCACCGATCACGCCGGCATTGCTACCCAAAACGTCGTGGAACGTGAGCTGGCTAAAGAGGGCCTTTCGCGCCACGCGCTGGGCCGCGAGGCCTTTATCCAGCGCGTCTGGGAGTGGAAAGCCAAGACCCACGCCCGGATTACCGACCAACACAGGCAGTTGGGCATCTCCTGCGATTGGTCGCGCGAGCGCTTCACGCTGGACGCGGGCTTGAGTCGCGCGGTGCGCACGGCTTTCGTCACCCTGTATGAGCGCGGCCTCATCTTCCGCGGCCCCTATATGGTGAACTGGTGTCCGCGCTGCGAATCCGCCATCTCGGACCTGGAGGTGGAGCCGGAGGAGCATCAGAGCCATCTGTGGCACATTCGCTATCCCGTCATCAACGCGGCGTGGGATGGTCCGCGCCATCCCTGGGGTAGTGGGCGCTGGGCCGAGGGAGCTACGGAATTCATCGAAATGGCTACGACGCGCCCGGAGACCATCCTGGGCGATAGCGGGGTGGCGGTCCATCCCGCGGATGAACGCTGGCAGGCGCTCATCGGGCGCGAAGCGGTGTTGCCGGTCCTGGGGCGGCGCATCCGCATTGTAGGGGATGAGGCGGTGCTGCCGGAGTTTGGCACGGGCGCGGTGAAGGTGACCCCGGCTCACGATCCCACGGACTATGAAATCGGTCAGCGCCACCAATTACCTCAGATTGACGTGATGACCCCCACCGGTCAGATGAACGCAGTCGCGGGGCCGTATGCCGGTATGGACCGTTATGCCTGCCGCGAGGCGATTGTGGCGGATTTCGAGCGCGAGGGGCTGCTGGTCAAGGTCACGCCTTACACCCACACCGTGGGCCATTGCCAGCGCTGCCATACCGTGATCGAGCCGCGCATCAGCACCCAGTGGTTCCTCAATGTGAAGCCGCTGGCCGAACAGGCCATGGCTGAGGTGCGCGCCGGACATATGCGCATCGTGCCGGAACGCTTCGAGAAGATCTTCTTCAACTGGTTGGAAGCGATTCGTCCCTGGTGTATCAGCCGGCAACTGTGGTGGGGCCATCGCATCCCCGTGTGGTATTGCGATGCTTGCGGCCATGAGTGGAGCGCCCTGGAAGACCCCACGGCTTGCCCGCGCTGTGGCAACACGGCCATCCGCCAGGACGAGGACGTGCTCGATACCTGGTTCTCTTCGGGCCTGTGGCCTTTTTCCACCCTGGGATGGCCGGAAGATACGGCGGATATGCGCGAGTTTTATCCCACGGACATGCGCGAAACCGGCTACGATATTCTTTTCTTCTGGGTGGCGCGTGAAACCATGCTGGCCCTGGCTCTCACCGGCCAGGTGCCCTATCACACGGTCTACCTGCACGGCCTGATCCGCAATGAACGGGGGGAGAAAATCAGCAAGTCCATGCCCGACGCCTGGAAGTACGACCCGCTCTACATTATCCAGGAATACGGCACGGATGCCCTGCGCTATGTCCTGGTCACCTCGTCCACGCCGGGTAACGACATGAACCTCGACCCGCGGCGTCTGGAGGGGGCGCGCAACTTCACCAACAAGCTCTGGCAGGCGGGGCGCTTCATCCTGATGAATCTGGGGGAGGGGCCGGTGCCGCGTCTGAGCGAGATTGACGCCGGGCGGCTGAGCTGGGAGGACCGCTGGATCCTCAGCCGCGCTCACCGCCTGACGCAGCGCGTCACGGAGCTGATCGAGGACTATCAGTATGGCGAGGCCGGGCGGCAGGTGCGGGATTTTGTCTGGGATGAGTTCTGCGACTGGTACATCGAGGCCTGCAAAGTACGCCTGTACAACGATCAGGCGGATAAGGCGACGCCGCGCGCGGTCCTGTTGGCCGTGCTGGACCTGGCCCTGCGGCTCTTGCATCCTTTTATGCCCTTTGTCACTGAGGCGTTGTGGCAGGCCTTGCCTGCCGAGGTCAAAGAAAGCCCGGCGCTCATCGTCGCACCCTGGCCCGAAGCGGACCCGGCGCGTTTTGATGATGCGGCTGAAGCCGGATTCGCCCTCTTCATGGACCTGGTGCGCGGGATTCGCAATGTGCGCGCCGAGTACAACGTGGAGCCGGGCAAGCGCATTGCCGCCTGGGTTGCTGCGGATGCTCAACTTCCGCTGCTAGAGGCGCTGCGTGCGACCCTCGCCAGCCTGGCGCGACTGGATGGGGAAGCCCTGGTGCTGCGTGAGGCGCTCGATCCCCTGCCCCAGGCCGCGAGTGTGGTGGTAGGCGATGTGGTGGCTCAGCTTCCGCTGGCCGGCCTGGTGGATCTGGACGCTGAGCGTACGCGCTTGCAACGGGCCTTGGAAGACCTGGAACGGCGCATCGCGCAGACTCAGGCCCGTCTGACCAGCGATTTCGCCGTCAAAGCCCCGGCGGCTGTCGTGGAGCGCGAACGCGTCCGGCTGGCTGAGATGGAAACAGAGGCAGCCCAGGTGCGTGAGCGTCTGGCCCGTCTGGGGTAGTCTTCAACCCAAAACACAGCGAGCACCGGATTCCCGGTGCTCGCTGCTTTGTGTTATCGAATCGGCAAGAGATAGCCAAAAATCAGCCAGGCTGTGCCCAGGGCGAGTATCAGGTTGAAGACTGTGGTGATCAGGAATACGGCAACCGGTTTGCTGCCCATGGCGTGGAAGTCCCTGGCGGAAAGCTCCAGGCCCATCCCTACGAAGGCTAAGGTAAAGGCCCAGTTCTTCAGGGTGTCAATGACCGTGCCTTTGCCTCCGTCAATGACACCCAGGGTATAGAGCACCGAGGCCAGGATAAAGCCCAGCACAAACTTGGGAAAACGGTCCCAGATCAGGCGCGGACTGGGTCTTTGTGCCTGCTCCCGGCCTTCACGGATGGCGAAGACCAGCGCTAACAGGAACGCGGCAAAACCGATCAGCGCGTTCTGGGCGGATTTAACAATCGAGGCGACTTTCTGGGCTTGCTCGCCATAAATCGTCCCGGCGCCGACAACGGCAGCAGTTGTGTCTATGTTGCCGGCAAACCAGGCCCCGGCGATGGGTTCGGGAAGCTGCAGAGCGCCGGCGACCAGGGGCAGCGCCACCATCAGGGGTAGGGCGATGACGATGACCAGAGCCGTGATATAGGTGACATGCTCCTTTTTGGCCATGACGGCGCCAGCGGCGGCGATGGCTGCTGAAACCCCGCAGATGGAGACCGCCGCCGCCATGACGGCCCGCAGCTTGTCCTCCAGGCGGTAGCGTCCCCCAAGCCACCAGCAGAACAGGAAAACGCTGGGAACGAGGATGAGCGCCTGCACCAGGGCCCCGCTGGCCGCCCGCACCAGCAGGCTCAGGTTGATGCCGGCTCCCAGCAGCACCAGGCCGGTTTTGAGGAACAGTTCGGTTTGCAGGCCCGATTTTATCGCTTCGTACTGCCCCAGCTTTTTAAGCAGGATGTTGCCAGCCAAACCGACCAGCGCGGCCCAGAGGGGATACTCCAGCACCTTGCCGGGGATACCCAGCGGAAGCTGTAAGCTGTAGACCTTATCCGCGAGCCACCAGGCGATGACGGCCAGGATGCCGGTGATCACCAATCCGGGTAACATTTTGCTACGTTGCATGGCCTGCCCCCTTTCTCATGCTGAAGGGGCCCTGCTCCGCCTCCAGGCTTACAGCGTGTCTGCTGCTTCGCCGACGTCGCCAGCGAGATCGGGCAGGGCTTTTTCGATCTCTTCGGGAGATTCGCCTTTTTCCAGCCGGGAGACGACCTCATCAAATTCCGGGCCGATGTCGTCCGCCTCGTCGCCCAGCTCGTCGCGCATCCGGCGCATCATGCGCCCGATACTCTTGGGGTCGTTTTCGTCGAAGTCGCTCAGGTCGTCCAGGCTATCCCCTTCCAGCAGGCTGCTGCCGGAGCGGACAAAGCGCACGCGCGAAACCAGGCGGCGCACGGCGCTGGAGCCACAACGTGGACAGGTCGGCGTCTGGCCCTCCGCCTGGCTGATGGTACGCCAGAACATGGTGAAACGCTTCTGGCAATCCTGACAACGGTATTCGTAGATCGGCATGTCGCGTTTCCTCCTGCGCTAAATGTGGTATATTAGCCAGTTAAAGAGTGGGCGGGATACCTGCCTCGGCCGCTACCGTGACGCATTAAATTCGAAGTCACCGGTGACGACGCAGGTAAGTATAACTTATTATAACCCATTTTGGGGGAGGAGCATGATTCCTGGGACAGAGCAGCCTTTAATGGTGGTGATTTCCGGACCTTCGGGGGCGGGGAAAGACAGCCTGTTGCAGCGGCTTAAGCAGCGCGGTCTGCCGTTTCACTTCGTGGTGACGACGACCTCACGTCCGCCCCGACCCAACGAAGTGCATGGTGTGGATTATTACTTTGTGAGTGAGGAAGAATTCCAGCGCTACATTGTTCAGGATGAGTTACTGGAATACGCCCTGGTTTACGGTCAGTACAAGGGGATCCACAAAGCGCAGATTCGCGAGGCGTTGGCAAGTGGCCGGGACGTGATCATGCGCCTGGATGTCCAGGGGGCAGCAACGGTGCGCCGTCTGGTACCCGATGCCGTGTTGATTTTTCTCACGGCGGATGAGGCGGAGCTGCGGCGGCGGCTGGAGGAGCGCCAGACCGATACGCCGGAGCAGATTGAGCGCCGCCTGGTGCGCGCGCGTGAGGAGATGCAGGCCATCTCTGAGTTCGATTATGTGGTGGTGAACTCTTATCATCACCTTGACCGCGCGGTAGATCAGGTGCTGGCCATCATCACGGCTGAACATTGCCGCACGAAGCCGCGCCGCATTCAGCTTTAGGAGGTCACCTATGGACGATGATGCGCTTTCTCCGAATGAGGCCGGGTTTCGTGACGATACCCTTGTCGCAAATTCGGTCAGGACGGTTTTTGTCCCCATGGCTCCGGTACTGGCAACCTATGGCCTGATTGGCCTGAGTGTATTCCTGTTCATGGTAGATGCTGTGGGTGATAGTTTGGCCTTGAGGCTGGGGGCGATCATGCCGGCGCTGGTTATGCGGGGTGAGGTATGGCGCATCGTGACTGCCGGTTTCCTTCACTGGGACTTGCAACACCTGGCTTTCAATATGTGGGCGCTTTACGTCCTGGGACGCGATACCGAACGCCTGTACGGAACCGGGCGCTTTCTCATTGGCTATATGGCGGCTCTGTTGGCCGGGAATCTGCTGGTTGTGGGGCTGGCGCCCCTGCGCAGCGCAACAGCGGGGGCTTCGGGCGCCATTCTGGGCACAGCCGGAATGCTCATCGTGTACTTTTACTTTCAGCGCCGTGTTTTCGATACCCGCCAGATGCTCAACAGCCTGGTGCGCATGGTTCTGATCAATCTGCTTATCGGCCTGCTGCCGGGGGTAAGTTTGTGGGGACACCTGGGTGGGGTCATCGGTGGGGTTTTGAGCGGCCTGATCCTCTATCCACGCTATCGGGTCAGGCAGGAGGAGGCGTCCGTCATCGGTCTGGAGGTGCTGCCCCTGCGTGGGCAACAGTGGGCCTTGTTGTTGGCCCTGGGGCTGGGGATGATGGCCAGCCTGCAGTTGATCCTCATATTGCGCTGAGGGCGTCCCGGCACCCTCGACCTGAAGAAGGAGCGCGATCCATGGCTGAGCCGCTGGTTCTGTATATCGGGGATGAGGTAGAATTGCGCAAGCCGCATCCCTGCGGGGGAAAAGTGTGGCGCGTTGACCGGGTAGGGGCGGACATCGGCATCACCTGCCTGACGTGTGAGCGCTATGTGTTACTCCCGCGTTTTGAGTTTGAGCGGCGCGTCAAGCGCTTTGTCAAGCGCGGCGCTTTGGTCGAGCTGTGAGGTTTTATCCGGTTTCTGCCGGAAAGGAATTTTTTCATTAATCAGGGGAGAAGTATGACTAAACTCTGGATAGGTTTAACGGTTATCGGTGGCCTGGTTTTGTTGGGTCTGCTGGTTTTCAGCGCGCAGGTATTGTTATCTAAGCCGGTGGCGCCGCAGGGGCCTTTGCCGACGGCCTTACTGATTACGACGACGCCTTTGCCAACGCCGACGCCGACCCAAACGCCCTTGCCGACGCCGACCCCAACCCCGCTCCCACCCACGCCTACGCCCATCGCGGGCCTGGGCATCGGGTCGCGCGTGCGGGTGGTTGGCACAGGGGATTTCGGGGGCGTGAACATCCGCTCTGAACCGAGCACGAGTGCTCCACGGGTGGACATCGGGCGCGAGGGCGAGGAATTCATTATCGCCGCGGGACCCGAACTCGCCGAAGGCATTACCTGGTGGTTTATCCGCGATCCGAATATTCCGACGCGCGAGGGTTGGGCCGCGTCGAATTACCTGGACCTGGTTGTGCCTTAGGGCATCATGGGACTGGTACTCGACGCTATGGAATTCTGGGGTTATGAAACAAGCTTGTAGGGTTTTGTTAGACCAGATTTTGCTGTTTTTAACGCTAATAGTTCTGGGTGCTTATGGACGCTGACTTTAGCCCTCACTGTTCCCCCAACCCCCTCTCCTCTCCCAATGTTGGGAGAGGATGAGGAGGCAGGGGGGTGAGGTGAGGGTTTGGGGGCGGCCATCCAGTATGCCCTTTGCTCTTTCACAAGGGTGGCTGGGAGTGACTGCAAAGCGTGAGATCTAGCTGTAGTTTTGGGGAACAGGATTTACGGTTCTCTTGCGCAGGACAATGAACGTTAAGAATTTAATCAGGTAACGGCTGGATGGCCGAGTGAGTGTGGGGAGAGCCAGCCCGGCGATGATTCGGTGATTGCAATCGTCGCCTGGGCCTGCGGCCAACGGTCGGCCAACGCCGACCGGCTCAGGCGGCGGCGCAGGCGCCCCAGAGCCGATTTTAATCGGCGAAATTGCTCGTACGACCAGGCGGGTGTCGGCGATTGCAATCGCCGCCTGGGCCTGCGGCCTACGCCGACCGGGTCAGGCAGCGGCGCAGGCCGACGCCCGGCGCCGCAGGCGCCCCAGAGCCGATTTTAATCGGCGAAATTGGCCTGTGCGACCAGGCCGGTGTCGGCGATTGCAATCGTCGCCTGGGCCTGCGGCCAACGC
>DAOTZR010000200.1:0-17836 GCA_034434315.1 Anaerolineae bacterium | reverse complement strand
TGTCAGAGCGACGGTGGATTGGCGCTTCACGACCGCAGATGCCCGAACCAGGCTCCAGCGGCTATATCCGCAATAATCCCTGTGGTCAAGTACTACGAACCGTTTGAGGGTAGAGCATTGATAAGCCCTGGCTCGCCTGAGTGCCTGCACAAGCTCGTGGAACACCATCCTTGGGGCGTGACCCATGGTCGGGTATAAAAAACGCTCCCTTCTTAAGGGAGCGTCAACCACCAGGAGAAACTGCGTACCTCGCTCACCGTTTGTGGCAGTACGGCGTAGTCCTGCCCTGGTGCCGGGCGGCGTACCACGGCAACCTGCCAGGTGAAAGTCCGATCGCGCACCTGATCCGAGGGGAACAAATCCGGGGGCACCCGCCAGGCTGTCGCTTTGAGATAGACCGTCAAAGTTTTGCCGCCCTCGGCTGTGGGATAGGTGACATCCAGACGATAAGCCTCGTCGGCGCTGAGGATGCCCACAGAAGCCCACTGTAACATGATGACCGCGTCCTTGCCGGCAAAGTTGGCGCGGGAGGCCGGGTAAAGCAATTCAACCCGTGTGTAGACCGGCACCGGCGTAGCTTTGACGATGTAAGGTGTCGCCGTAGGCAGCGGGGTGGGTGTGGGCGTGTAGCGCGGAATGATGAGCGCCTGTCCCGGCGAGATCAGGTAGGAAAATTCCGGCATGTTGTTGGCGCGACGAATATCTTCCACATTGACCCCGTACTTTTTGGCGATGCCGGAGAGGTTTTCTCCGTTCTTGACGATGTGCGTTACGTAAGGATCGGGGGTAGTGTTGGGCCCTGGTGTGGGTGTGGGCCGTGGAATGAGCAAGGTTTCGCCCACGTAAACTTCGTCCGAAAGCCGCCCGTTCAGGTCCATGATGGAATCGGTGGTCACATCGAACTGTTGGGCGATTTCGGAAAGCGTATCGCCGCGTTGAACGACGTACTCCAGCGGTGGGAGCGGGGTAGGCGTAGCCGTCGGCAGCGGCGTGGCCGAGGGGGTGGGGGTGATGCTGGGCGTCGGTGTGATGCTAGGGGTAAAGGTCGGCGTGGGCGTGTAGACCGGCGTGGCGGTTGCCCGCCAGGCTCCGCCGACCATTTGCCAGCCGGCTGCTATCAGGCCCAGCATGACCAGCACGGCCAGGCCAAACAGGATGCCCAGGGCTACCCGTCCCAGCCGCGGCGGGGATGAGGGTATAACTGGAGCGGATTCCTCTTCTGCTGCCGCTGTAGCGGAAGATGTCTCATCCAACCTGGCCCCGCACATCAGGCAGGTCTTGGCGGTAGGTGCCACCTGAACACCGCACACCGGGCAGTAGCGGCGGGGTGTATCGGGCACCCGCAGACCAGGATCCGGTTGTTGTTCGCTTGGATTCGTCACTTTGTCCTCGTCCATCATGGCCCATGATAACACTAAAAGGCGAAACGGCAAGAGGCTCTATGGCCCGATCGCCGCCCGGTTGTACTTAGACCTGAGCCGTGGTACACTGATAAGAAGATAGGGACCTTAAGAGGACTGGAGGGGTATGGCTGAGGATACATCAAAGGTGGCATGGGTCATTCGAGCTCAAAGCGGGTTTTATACCCTTTACACGCCCGACGGTCAAACCTTGATCGCCCATGTGCGTGGGCGGCTGAAGAAAGAGCGCCTGGACACCACCCTGGTAGCCGTGGGCGACCGGGTCATCTGGGAACAACAGAGCGATGGGAGTTACGTCATTGAGGAGGTGTTGCCCCGAACCAGGGCTTTAACACGGCTCAAGCCCCTGCCCGGCGGGCGTGGCTCCCGGCGTTGGGATCGGCAGGGGTACTTGCGGGAACGGGAACAGGTGATTATCGCCAACCCGGATCAGGTGGTTTTTGTGATGGCGTGCGCTTCGCCTGAACCGCGCTTGCGTATGCTGGATCGGCTCTTGGTGGGCGCAGAGCGCCAGGGGATTCCCGCCCTGATTTGCGCGAACAAGATTGACCTGGCCGGAGAGGACCGGGCACGGGAGTTGTTTGCCATTTATGAACGCATTGGCTACCCTGTACTGTACACCTGCACGCTCACCGGAGAAGGAATTGAGGCGTTGCGGCAAAGGCTGGTGGGGAAAATTTCGGCCCTGGTGGGGCCTTCGGGCGTGGGCAAGACCAGCCTGCTCAATGCGCTGCAGCCCGGCCTGGGAGAGCGCGTCCAGGAAGTGAGTCAGGCTACCGGCAAAGGCCGACACACCACAACCGTCACCGCTATGCACCGGCTGGAGGCGGGCGGCTGGGTCGCCGACACCCCCGGCATTCGGGCCCTGGCTCTCTTCGATCTGGAGCCGGAGGAAATTGACGCCTATTTTCCCGATATTGCTCCGTACGTGCCGGATTGCGAATTTTCGGACTGCAGCCATACGGTGGAACCCGGTTGTCAGGTCCTGGCTGCCTTGAGCCGGGGGGACATCAGCCAGCACCGTTACGAAAGTTACGTGCGGCTCCATCAGGAACACCGCAAGCTGGCGGATATGTACTGGTGGGGTATTGAAGAAGAAGAGGCTTAAGTTCAAAGTTGTACCCAGGGAGGTTGGCCATGAAACTCTTGGTTTTGAGCCTGAGTGTAGCACTGCTAGTTGTGCCTTTGGCGCCTGCGACAGCGGCTCCACCTTTACCCGAATGGCCCATCATCGGCCCCCTGCTGGTCAAACTGGGCCTGGTGGAACCACTAATCTATCCCGATCCGACTCTGCCTGAATACACCGTCACCACCATGGATGAGCTTAAAGCGTTGGGAGACCAGATTGCTCCTGGCGAGCGGGCGCGCGTTGTGGTGACGGAGCGCCTGGCGCAAAGTCTCATCAAGGACGCCCTGCAGGATGTGGAGTTTTTGAAACTGACCACCATGGATTTCACCGAGCGCGGGCTGGTCATGGGCCTGGAGATTGAGCGCGCCGCATTGGAACAGGGAGGCGTTCGCATCCCCCTTATCAAGGGCGATACGATCACCCTCAACGTGCGGCTGATTTTCTATGCCCGAGATGGCTATCTCCAGGTCAAAGTGCGCAATTTGCGGGTAAACGGCCTCCCCTTGCCGCTTGGGGCTGTGGTATCCAGGCGTTTGAATGAACTAAGCGCGGAAAAGTGGCCCGCCGGGGTTGTGCTGGAAGCCATTTTTATGCATGAGCAGGACGTGGCCGTTGAGGGCGCTTATCATGAGCACTGAGGAGGAGGGAAACTTGACGGACTTCGTGCAGGTCTTTGTCACCATCAATGGCCGGGAACAGGCAGAAACCCTGGCTCAGAGTCTGGTTGAAGCGCGCCTGGCGGGATGCGTCCAGGTGCTGGGGCCGATGCGCAGCGTCTATCGCTGGGAGGGGCAGGTGGAACAGGCCGAGGAATGGCTCTGTCTCATCAAGACCCGTGCGACCCTGTACCCCGCTCTGGAGGCGGCGATTCGCGCCCGGCATCCCTATGAAGTGCCCGAAATCCTCGCCGTGCCGGTGAGCGCTGGCCTGGAGGCTTATCTGGCCTGGCTGCATGCTGCGACGACTCCGGAGGAGGTTGGGGCATGACGCCTCTGTACTTTGTCAAACTGGGCGGGTCGCTCATCACCGATAAGCAGCGGGAGGCTACCGCCCGCCCGGCCCTGATTCGCCAACTGGCTGATATGGTGCATCAGGCGCGTCAGGCCCGTCCGGAGCTGCGGTTGCTGCTGGGGCATGGTTCAGGCTCGTTTGGACACTGGGAGGCGCAGCGCTACCATACCCGGAACGGCGTGGCAGGGGCGGAAGCCTGGGTGGGGTTCGCGCGGGTAGGGGCCGCGGCGGCGCGGTTGAATCGTCTGGTAGCGGATACCTTCATCCATGCCGGCGTCCCCGTGATGAGCCTGCCCCCCTCGACGGCGGCCATCACCGAAGCGGGACAGGTCGTCAGTTACGGCCTGGAGCCGCTGCAGCGCGCCCTGGAAGCCAACCTGGTGCCGCTGGTCTTTGGGGATGTGGTGTTCGACCGCGTCCGCGGCGGGGGCATTCTTTCGACGGAGGATGTCTTTGTTTACCTGGCGCAGGCCCTTCGGCCCCAGGCGATTTTCCTCCTGGGCAATGCGCCGGGCGTGCTGGATCAGCAGGGACGGGTGATTGCGGAAATCACTCCGGCGCGTTTTGCGGAAATCGAAACCTGTCTGGGGGGATCCGCCGGCGTGGACGTCACCGGTGGTATGCGGGACAAGGTTCTGACCATGCTGCACCTGATCCAGGCCCGGCCTGACCTGCACGTCTGGATCCTCAGCGGCCGGGCGCCGGGCAGCCTTTTCCGCGCGCTGATGGGTGACGTAGCTGAGGGGACCCATCTGCACGCGGATTGAGGCCGGCTCTGCGCTACTGAAACAGCTTGATAATATCCGCCGTGCCTGGCAGAATGAGGTGACTGCCGGCGCGTTGTAAGTCGCGCAGGTCGCCAAAGCCGCACAGTACACCCAGGCTCCACATTCCCGCGCGTCGTGCTGCTCGAATGTCTACGGGCGTGTCTCCCACCATCACGCAGGCTTCCGCCGGCAATTCCAGGCGTTCCATGGCGTAATACAGCGGTTCGGGATGGGGCTTGAGCCGTTGGGTATCCTCGCGTGTCACCAGGATCGAGAAAAGCCGGGTGAGGTCGTACTGGTTCAAGAAGCTTAAAGCGGCTTCGCGCGAGCGGGTAGAGACGATGCCCAGGGTGTAATGGTGCGCCAGAAATTCCAGCACGGGGATAACGCCGGGTATGACATGGAAGCCATCATCGTCTTTCCAGCCCAGGCGTTGATTCAGGGTAAACAGCCAGGAATCCAGTCCCAGGACATCGAAAAACGTCACCAGGGCATTGGTCGGTCCCTCGCTCCACATCACCAGGCGCCGGGCCAGATGGTGGGCCTGGCCTTTCAGAAAATGCAGCCGCTTCTGCAGGCGCATCATGGCCTGATCGTCGGTATCTATCAGCGTACCGTCGAGGTCAAACAGCCAGGCCCGGATTTGAGGAAGTGGTAGGGTCATGAGCGTAGCCCTCCTACAACAGGATCGCCAGGATGATCGAGAGCAGGACCATCAGTCCCGCTGCGGCCAACATGGCCCAGACCAGGCTCATTTCGGCTTCGCGTTCCTCACGTTGGCGGGCGATTTCCGCCCCCAGCTCTTCGCGCGTCAGCGTGCGTCCGCGTAAGATCCGCGCGCTGCGTCCCATATCTTTGAAAACCGGAAAAATGCTTACAGCCGCCAGCACCAGGGCCGAAAAACACAGCGCATCCGACATGGCCCGTAAAAAAGGATAAGCATGGCTCAAGACGTTATAAAGGCCAAAGATGATGGCAATAACGAGCGCGATGGCGGTGAGGCGCAAAACACGTTGCCAGAATAGTTTTTTGCCCATAAAAATCTCCTGATTTTTGTTAAGGTAATCTGGAGTATCAGCTTCAGACCTGACTAATCTCTTATTTTCTGTTCTTTACATTTCATGTTACAATATCTTTAGTTTACACATGGGAGGTGGTATATGCCCGCCCCAAAAGATCAGGAACAACAGGGAATCTTCCGCTCAGGTAAGGCTGCCTGGCTTGAACGTCAAGGCGCGCAAGACCTGGACTCTGACCAACGCGCTCTGCTCCTGGCTTTTGCCCAACTTGAACAGGAACTGGGCCGGGAATTGACCCCCGAAGAGCAGGCAGCACTGGAAAGCCTGGGGGCGACCCTCCAGGGAGGGGACGCTGCGGCCATTGTCCGCGCGGTGCATGACATGGTCCAAAAGCCCACCGATCCCCAACGCAAGACTGACTGGTCCGAATTGCGACGCAAACAAGATTAGTGACTCGTCTGTGTATCTCCTGCGGCGCGGTGCAGGGCATCCAGAAAAGCCTGCGCCGCGCTGCGATTGACTCCCCGGAACTGGTTTTCGGTGACCTCAGGTGTAACGATCCCCATCTCCAAAAGCATGTCCATCAACCGCGCTGAGCGTGTATAGCCGATGCGCAGGCGCCTTTGTAGCAGCGAAATCGAGGCGCGATCCTCGGCCAGCAGAATTTCCACCGCGGTTGGCAAAAGTTCGTCCTCAAACTCAAACCCCGGCACCTGAGGCTTTTCCAGCTCTGGAAACAGGGGGGGCTGTTCCACCTGGTGCAGCTCAACCGGCGCTGGTATAGAAACGACGTTGACAGGGTACTCGGCCGCTGTAGCAGCCTGCCGCCAGTGGTGAATCAGCCGCTGCAGCTCGGCATCCGAGACGAAAGCGCCTTGAATGCGGATGGGCTGCGCCGCATCGGGTGGGACAAAGAGCATGTCCCCGCGTCCCAGGAGCCGTTCAGCGCCTGGCGTGTCCAGGATCACGCGCGAATCCACCGATGAGGCCACGGCAAAGGCAATTCGGGCCGGGAAGTTGGCCTTGATCAGGCCGGTGACCACGTCCACACTGGGGCGTTGGGTGGCGACGATGAGGTGAATACCGGTGGCGCGAGCCATCTGCGCCAGCCGACACAGGACGCGCTCCGTCTCTTCCGGTGCCTGCAACATCACGTCGGCCAGCTCGTCTATGACAACAACGATGTAGGGCAGAGGCTTCTCGTCCCCCTGCTGCTTCTGCACCCGTTCGTTGTAATCCTCCAGATGGCGCGCTCCGATGCTGGCGAAGCGCCGATAACGCGCGTCCATTTCCCGCATGACCCAGCGCAGGGCCGGCACTACCCGCTCCACATCAACGATGACGGGCGTGAGCAGGTGGGGAATGCCGTTGTACTGAGTGAGTTCCACCCGCTTGGGGTCAATCAAAATTAGACGCAGGGTATCGGGCGTGTTCTGAAGCAGGAAACCGGCGATGATGGCATTGACACACACCGATTTGCCCGATCCTGTCGTCCCGGCAATGAGCAGATGGGGCATGGCGCGCATGTCGGCGCACACGGCCTGGCCAGAGACATCCTGACCCAGGGCCAGGCGCAAACTGCCCTTAAGGCGGCTGAAAGCTTCAGTCTCCATCACATCCCGCAGAGCGACGACTGTCGGTTCGGCGTTGGGCACTTCCAGGCCTACCAGGCCCTTGCCCGGCACCGGCGCTTCGGTGCGGATGCGCGGCGCGGAAAGGGCCAGGGCCACATCGTCGGCCAGGGAAACGATTCGGCTTACCTTGACCTTGGTCTGTTTCCCGTTGCGTGTGGTGATGAACAGCGGTTCCAGGCCGAACTGGGTTACTACCGGCCCGCGATTGATTTCTTTGACCTTGACCGGCGCGCCCAGGCTGGCCAGGGTCTCTTCGATGATGCGCGCCTGTTTGCGGATGATGTCCTGGCTGAAGTCCTGTTCGCTGCCCGGCTCCAGGATCTTGCTGACCTGCGGCATAGGCCAGGCCTGGCCACCGGCGGTAGGGGCGGGGATATCGAGACTGGCTCCGCCGTTGCCGTTGACCCGTCCGGCGGTGCGGATGATGGGTTCGTCGCTGCCCTTTTTGGCGCGGGAGGGTGGGGTGGGCTGGAGGGACTCAGTAGGCGTGACGGCTGCCTTGGGTGGCGCGGGCGTAGAAGGGGGCGCGGACATGACCAGCGGCGGCGCTGCTTCTTCTGCTTCGGGCAACAGGGCTGCATCTTCTGAACGCGAGAGCCCGGTCAGCAGGCGGAACACATCAGCCGGAGAAAGCCCGGCGCTAAAAGTGATGACGACCAGCCACAACAACACCAACGCCAGGCTCAGCCCAATCTCACCGATAGCCTGTAAGCCCAGGGCGGTTAACAGAGCGCCGAGGTACCCTCCGCCCTGGCGCTCGCGGGCCAGCGTATACAGGTCCTCCTGCGGATGGATGAAGTGCAGGATCAGGTGGATGGTGGTGAGGGCGACGAAAAAGCCCAGAACAATACCCACCACCTGTTCCGGTTCGGGCCAGGGAATGCGCTCGCCAAAGCGTCGCAGCAGCAACCACAACCCCACCGCGCCGATGAACAACGGCACGATGTACATGCCCCAGCCGAACAGGTTGGAGAGCAGGGATAGCCACAGGGCGGTGAGGCTGCCCTGTTGGGCGGAAAGCAGGCTCAGGATGGTGAACAGGGCGACGAAGACCAGTCCAACCCCGACCAGGTCGAGCTTCTGATCCGTGCTAAGGCGAATCAGCTTAGGCGGCGGCGCCGACTGCCGCGAGCGGCTGCTGCTCCTCCGCGTGCTCCCTGTCCTGGACGATGTGCGGGTTGTTTTGGGTTTGCTGCTTGCAGTGCGTTTGGCCATGTTTTTCCCTGATGTCACGCTGATTTAGAACTTGCGTTCTTATTTTGTTCCATTGTACCACATTTTTCTGGGTTGACGGGGGCCGTCGGGTCCACAACGCTCTGCCGAATCCGCAGCCGCTCATCGCGCAACTCGAAATACGGGGGGCGCGGCACGCTGATGATCGTGAGGACATCCGCGCGCGTGGCCCAGCGGAAGTTGGGCAAGCCGTGGAGCAGGCGCAGAATTTCCGCCAGGGACACGAACCCTTCGGCATCGGTCGGCAAGGGAAAGCGTGCCGGGCGGTGTTGGAGCAGGAGCACGAGAAATTTACGCAGCTTAAGCTGGCGCGGCGTCAGATCCGGGCCGGGCTTCGGCAAGGCGTCGGGCATATTGGGCCTCATAATAGGCGCGATAATGTTCCCCGCTTTTGATGGGCTCCCACCACCAGCGATTATCCACGTACCAGCGCACGGTTTTGGCAATCGCCTCGGCGCAGGTATGGCGGCTCTCCCAACCCAGCGCGCGCAATTTGCTCACGTCCAGGGCGTAGCGCCGGTCGTGGCCGGGGCGGTCCTCCACGTGACGGATGAGGGAGAGGGGCTTACCCAGGGTGTCCAGGATGATGCGCGTCATCTCCAGGTTGGTGATTTCGGACCCTGTGCCCACGTTGTAAATTTCGCCGTATGTCCCGCGCCGCAGCACCAGGTCAATGGCTTCGCAGTGATCCTGCACATACTGGTAGTCGCGCATCTGCTGGCCGTCACCGTAGACGGGGAGGGGCTGATCGGCCAGGGCGTTGGTGACAAAGAGGGGGACGACTTTTTCGGGATACTGATACGGGCCGACGTTGTTCGATCCCCGCGTGATGGTCACCGGCAGGCGTTGGGTATCGTAGTAAGCCAGGACCATCAGGTCGGCGCTGGCCTTGCTCACGGCGTAGGGGCTGCGCGGAGCCAGAGGAGACGTTTCACGGCTGCGCTCGCTGAGTACCTGGCCGTAAACCTCATCGGTGCTCACCTGATGGAAGCGCTCCAGACTCAGGCGGGCGGTGGCTTCCAGCAGGACGTAGGTGCCGTAGACGTTGGTGCGGATAAAATCGCCCGATTCCATCAGGGACCGGTCCACATGGGTTTCGGCAGCGAAGTTGACGATTGTGTCAATCTGATAGGCGCGCAGGGCGGCTTCGACGGCGGGCGCGTCGCAGATATCGCCGCGTTCAAAGGCGAAGCGCGCGCCAAAACGCTCCGGTAAGTCCTGGAGGTTCTCCAGGCGCCCGGCATACGTGAGTTTGTCGTACACCAGGATGAAAACGTCGGGGTAGGTTTCCAGCATGTAGCGGACAAAATTGCTGCCTATGAAGCCAGCTCCGCCTGTGACCATTAATCTTTTCATCAAAAAAGTACCCTCCTGATCATCAAGTTCGGTGCTGTTCAGCCTGTCGCGGTTTGGAAGGCAGCGTTACTCTCATTGGAGTGACTCACGTCCGGCAAAGGGCGCGCGCCTTCTTAATGAAGTTTAACAACTTAACTGGGTAACAAAGCGCAGCGTCGCGTGACGAGCGACCGCACGGCGAGACGGGCCACCGTGGAGGGCACCGGAAGCCGAAGCCATCCAGCCCCCTGGGACACAGCACGCCGGTTTCTCGGTCGGCGTAGGCCGACCCTTGGCCGAAGGCTCAAGAGACGATTTCAATCGCCGAAAACTTCGCTGGGCGTGCTCTCCCCCCTCACATTCGACTACCCAGCCGTTACCCGATTAGATTTTTAACGTTCATTAGGAACCACCGGCAATGACCATCAGCACCAGGGCCTATTGTACACGGTTTTTGGCGGGACGCGAAGGGCTACAGTCGGGTGCGAATAGTTTCGATGACGGCCTGGACGCGCGGGTATAGCAGAGCCAGGGCTTCCAGACGCGGGGGGATGATCTGTGTTTGTTGTTCTTTGACGGCGAATTCAATCTCACGCGCCAGGGTAGCCATGCGTTGGGCGCCCATGGTGGCGGCGGTGGACTTGAGGGAATGGGCTGAGCGTTCCAGGGTTTCCCAATCGGCGGCGGCCCAGGCTTTTCGCATCTCTTCCAGCAGACGCTCGCAGCTTTCGTAAAAGGCATCAATCAAAGCCTGGATTTTGGTATCCGCGCGTTTGCCCAGGGAGGCCTTGAGCTGGTGCAAAGTGGCTTCATTGACCACATCCGCTGTTCCATCGGTTTTGGGAGTCGGTTCTTGCGCTTGTGGAGACGGCGCTGGCATGGCCGGGCGTGGGGACGGAGGCTCACCGGTGTGTAAGAGATGCGCACCGCTTTTATACAAGGCCGCCACCAGTTCGCGGATCTGAACCGGCTTGCTGATGTAGTCATCCATTCCGGCTTCCAGACAACGCTCACGGTCGCCTTGGAGGGCATTCGCGGTCATGGCGATGATGCGGGGTTGGCGGTAACGTTCGACTTCGGCACGTACGCGGCGCGTAGCCTCCAGTCCGTCCATTTCCGGCATTTGCACATCCATCAGGATGACGTCATAAGACTGGCGTTGCAAAGCGTTGAGCACCTCGCGTCCATTGGCGGCGACGTCGGCGCGGTAGCCCAGCCGTTCCAACAGCATCAGGGCGACCTTCTGGTTGACCAGGTTATCTTCGGCCAGCAGGATGCGCAGGGGCATTTTCTGGGCCATCTCTGGATCGAATCGGAATGCTTCCTGAGACGGTGTAATCCGGGAGGTTTCAAACCCTTTGGCCCAGAGCTGGAGCAGGAGGTTGTATAGTTGCGAGGCATGAAGCGGGCGCATCAAAACGCCGGCAAACAAATCTGCGCCGTTGGTCACCTGACCCCGATAGGCCTGGCTGGAAACCAGGACGATGGGGAGATTGGGTTGGATGTCACGAATGCTTCGGGCTACAGCCAGGGTATCCTCATCGCTAAGTTTCATGTCCAGAAAAACCACATCGAAGGTCGGATGCTGACGCAGAGCCTCCAGGCTTTGAGTTCCGCTTTCCACGGCCAGTGTATCTATCCCCCAGGCGGGGAGCAACTGCATGAACAGGCGGCGATATGTCGGGCTATCATCAATGACCAGGGCGCGGTGTCCCTGGAGTTGAGGCAGGTACTGCAAGGGCAGGCGGGAAGGCAGGGAGGCGACTTCACTGGCGAGGGTGAAATGGAAAGTGGAGCCACGCCCTACCTCACTTTCTACCCACATCGTGCCGCCCATCATCTCCACCAGACGCTTGCTGATGGCCAACCCCAGCCCTGTACCGCCGTAACGTCGCGTCATGGAAGCGTCAAGCTGGCTGAAGGACTTGAACAGCCGATCCATCCGATCGGCAGGGATACCGATGCCGGTGTCGCGCACAGCAAAATGTAAGACGGGTTTTTCCGGGGTAGAAAGCGGCGTCAGGGTCAGGCTCACGACGATCTCGCCCTGTTCGGTGAATTTGACGGCATTGCTCAACAAATTGACCAGGACTTGCCGGACACGGGTGACGTCGCCGTATATGGCTGGGGGGACGTTGACGTCCACAAAGGCGGCCAGGTCAAGGTGTTTTTCCGCAGCGCGCGGCGCTACCAGGTCCAGGGCCTCTTCCAGGCACAGATGCACGTTAAAAGGCTGGCATTCCAGTTCCATGCGGCGCGCCTCGATTTTGGAAAAGTCCAGGATGTCGTTGATGATGGCCAGCAGGGCATCGCCGCTGATGCGGATGGTGTCCACGTAATCCCGCTGTTCGGGGGTTAGGGGCGTATCCAACAGCAGACTGGTCATGCCAATGACCGCGTTCATCGGGGTGCGGATTTCATGGCTCATGGTGGCCAGGAATTCACTTTTAGCCTGATTGGCAGCCTCGGCGGCAGCGCGCGCTTCTTCGGCCTCCTGTTTAGCCCTGGCGAGGGCCTCGGCGCGTTGCTGGATGGCTGCGTAAAGCCGGGCATTTTCGATGGCGACAGCCAGTTGGGCGCCGATGGTCATGAACAGAGCCTGGTCATGGGCGGTGTAGGCATAGGAGCGTTCGTAATCTTGAATGGCCATAACCCCGAAAACCTTATCTCCGGAGAGCAAGGGGACCCCCATCCACGAGCGGGCCGGATCACCCAGCAGGGGAATTTGTTGGTCTTGCAGGAAGGCGAAAAGCTCCTGTTCGGTATTGAACCGTAGGGGCTGGCGGGTACGGATGATGTAGCCGGTCAGTCCGACGCTGAGAGGGCGCTGTCCCGTTTCCAGACGTTCTCCATGGTCGTATTGCAGCGCCATTTTCCAAAAGTCTTCGCCTTCTTGATAGGTCGCAATGTAAAAACTATCGGTGTTGAAAATGCGCCCGACCTGACGGTGAACTTCTTCAAGTAAAGCTTCGACGCTGAGCGTGCTGGCAAGCGCGCGGCTGATTTCATTGAGGATGGACAGTTCCGTAATGCGTTGTTGCGCATCTGAATAAAGTCGCGCATTTTCCAGAGCAATGGCGGCCTGGCTGGCGATAGCTTCTAGAAGCGCCAGGTGAGTATTATCGTAGACGTGAGGATCCTCGTAGTGTTGAACAGAAATCACCCCCAACACGCGGTCGCCTACCAGCATGGGTACCCCCATCCATGCGGCTGAAGGCCGTCCGATCATGGCAATGCCCAGTTCTTCGCGTTTTTGTTGACCCTCACTGGTTAGCAGCAAGGGCTGGCGGGTCTGGATCACGTGCCCGGTCAAGCCCATCGTCGCCAGACGGATGGTTCCGGGGGCCACTTCGTCCACGTTACGGCTGTACACAAACTCCACCTGGTTGCTTTCCGGGTAATAGAGCGCGATGTACATATTTTCAGCGTACATCACGCGCCGGGTTTGTTGATAGATCAGGTCGAGCAGGGCATTGAAGTCCAGGGTTGAGCTGAGGGCCTTGCCGATATCGGTAATGGTGGAGAGTTCCAGGACACGGCGGCGCGTTTCGGCATAGAGCTGGGCGTTTTCGATAGCACCGGCTATCAGGCCGGCCAGGGTTTCCGCGAGGGCCATCTCTGCAAAATTAAAACGGCGTTGGAGATCGCCGGCCTCGATGGCCATGATGCCCAGTGGACGCCCACGGCTGGCCATAGGGACGAGAAGCATCGTGGGCGTTTCCCCTTCTGTCTCGCGCTGGATCGGCTGCATGATGCGCAGGAGCCAATCCAACAAAGGGTCGTCGTGGGCGTGGATGATGGTATTGGCTGGATAGCGGGCGCTCACGCTGCCGTATGTGGTCAAAATACGCAGGTGGCGTCCATCGGTCTCTAAAAGGCCAAAACCGCAGCCGGCAACATTGAAAATAAGTGCAATTTCGCGCGCGGCGGCGGACAGGATCGCTTCCAGGTCGGTAGATGAGGTGATGATCAGGGCGATACGGTTCAGGAAGGCCAGTTCTTCGTTGCGTCGCAGGGTCTCCTGCTCGGCGCGGCGGCGCTCGGTGATGTCGTAGAGTGTAATCAGACAGCCCAGCTCCTGGCCCTGGCGGTTGGTGAGGATGCTCCCCCGCACATCGTAGATACGGTCATGCCATTTCAACTCGATTTGCGTACTGGATGGGTCGAACAACGTGGCCAGCTCTGGAGGAAAGTCGGGAATGACCTGATAGGATTTTCCCAGGAATGCCGGCGTTAGCTGCAGAATCTGTCCTGCTTGAGGATTGAAGTCAAGCAAAATGCCCTGGGGATCGAAGACCAGGATGCTGTGTTCCAGATTGGCAATGATGGTGGAATGGGCAATGGGCACAGCAGCCAGGAGCTGGTAGCGTAATAAGCCAATCAAAAGGAATAAGCCGGACAGGCTGAAAGCCACGGGGGTAGGATCGTAGCCATAAGGGAAAAAGGACACGTTGAAGACATAGAGGATGTTAAGAGCGAACGGAAAGCTCAGGCTCAGGAGCAGAATCAGCGCCTGGCGGCGATAGAGTGAGGCCGAGCGTACGATAGCGTTAATCAAAAGGGCAAATGTGGTCAGCAGAATGGCATAGGAATAGACGGCATGTACCCAGAACCAGAGACGATTTTCCCACACCTGGACGGTCAAAGGTCCCAGGTTTTCCAGATGGGCCTCGCGCCACAGGCCGTGCCAGGGCTGGGTCCAGGCCAGAAGCGTGGTTATCTGGGGGAGGATGAGCAGACGGATTAATTTGGCGCGGGTAAGCCAGCGTTCGTGCCCGGTTTGATAAAGCGCCATAGCCAACAAAACAACAGGGAGGTTGGCATAGCAGGGCACGATGAGATTGGCAAGAAGGCGCTTGGTTTCCGCGCTTGCGCTGGTCAGCTCCGCCATGTAAAGGACTGACCAGAGGGCCATGATGGCCATCATCATGGCAAAGGGAACGGTACCGCTGGTTTTACGGCGTTGGTGCCAGGCGTAAAGCGCACACCCCGCGGCCAGGAATGCTGAAACAATCAAAGGCCATAGATAAGTAATCATCACGTCTAATTATACGAGATTCAAGGTGAGGAGCAACTACGTTCGCGCTTTTGGGTGCCATGACCGTTTCGGGGAAAAACGAACGCCCCTGGAGCCGTAACTCCAGGGGCGGATAAGCGGGTTTCAGGCAGCTTGACGTGATTCCTGGGGACTCGGGGCTGAATTCCTGACCGTGTCCAGGGTTTTGAGCAGATCGGCGGGCAGGAAGATATTGAGGTCGAATGCCGTGCGTTTGATGACTTCGATGCAGCTCAGCAGTATCAAGCGGGAGGTTATCGTCTGATCCCCTCCCAGCTCCTGGAGAGTCTGCAGTGTTTTTCCCAGGATTTCACTGCGCACCTGGGCGCGCGCCTCTTCGAGGTATTGGGCGCGCTTTTGGGTTCCTTCGGCAATGTTGATTTGCATGGTACGCAGGCGTTCGGCCCGCCAGGTTTCAAACCACTGCTCAATGACCTGACCTTCCAGTTTCAGCTCCTTGAGATTGACCTCCAGGATGCGCACGCCCAGTCCCTGGCCAAAAATTTCCAGCTTCTGTCGGAGTTCCTGGCAGATTTGTTGGCGTACCTGTCTATCTAAAAGCTGATCGAGCTGATAGTGGGATAGAATGGTGCGCAATACGCCTTCGGTTTCGCCGATGATGACCCGTTTTGTCCAGATCATCAAACGATCCGGCTCGGTGCGGTGAGCTTCACGGATCCAGGTGCTGAGGGCGGCCTTGAGCACAGCTTCCTCGGCAATTTCCACCTGGAAGTGCACGTCCGCATCGTATTCCACGGGGATCCCATCCGCGGTAATGGCGCTGACGCCGAATACCCATCGTTGCGGGCGCAGGTCAATCACGTCCCAGACGCGCTCAAAAGGCTCCAGGTCGGGGAATTTAGGGCCTAAAATGACGCGCGAAATGACGCCATGCTTTTCCAAAACTACCGCGCTGTCCTGATAGACAACCAGGCCACCAGGCCCCCCAGTTTCGCGGAGCACATCACTGCCCATGGTGACGGCCCCTTCCTTAATCAGAAGGTAGGGATGGAAGTAGGGACGATCACCCACCCAGCGATAGGTCAGGATATCTTCGGCTTCCTTAGCGGCTGTCTTTGGATGTAGACTATAGACGCTGCACATGAAGCGCGTGGCCAGAATTTTGCCCTGGCGGAAGGCCAGGATGAACACGACTGGGCCCAGGAGAAGCCCTGGAAGGTTTCGGCTCAGCACCGCAGCCAGGATACTGAACAGCGCCCCGAACAGGATCCAGGGCAACAGTTTTGGGATTATTAGCGCCTCGTACCGGGTAATGCGTTTAAAGTCGAGCATGGCTCCTCCTCACTTGCTGCGGCGCATCAGAGCGCGGATGAACTCGGGCAGGCCTTCTTCGGGGCGCTCGATAGCTTCTTTGGGTGGAATGGCGCCGAGGGCCTCCACAAGCTGGAAGGCGATGATGTCATCGGAGAGGGTGCCCGCTTGTGCAAGAATTTTAGCCAGGTCCTGGTAGACCGCCATCTGCGCCTCGGCCCAGACGGGTTCGAGCTTTTTTGTAATGTCGGCCTCGGCTTTGCCGATTTCTTCTTCGATGCGTTTCTTCCACTTGGCCGACCAGTTGGCAATGCGTTGCTCGACGACGCTCCTGGGGGGGACGATGTTGCTGAGTCCGCCTCCGACCATTTCGATGCCAAACTCGCGCATTTTTGCTTTGAGTTCCGTGCGGAAAGCCTGACCAATTTCAGCGCGCGGGTCGCGCTGCCCGTTTTGGGTGTCGTGGAGCTCGTTACAGGTATAATTGACCAGAATGCTCTTAAAAATAGCTGGCCCCATCATCAGTACCAGTTCATCCCAGGGGACGTATTTGTTGGTCTCAATCCCTTTACCTGTCTCGTCCCGCCGCCAGCTATGTTCGAGGTAGTTCTTCTGGGTCACGGCTTTCAGGATAGCTTCTTCTTCGTAGGGTAAGCTGGTGCCCGGTTGGGCCCGTTTTCCGCCGGTATCTATGCGATGTGGCATGAAGACCAGGGTATTGGTGACAATGCCGTCCTTTGTTTCAGCGGGGATGGTGGTGACACGTAATTGAGGGCGCAAGTCAACAGCGGCAAAGAGTTGTTCGAAAATGTTGGTAAACGTCAGGCCTGGCGGTGCAACGCGGTATTTTAAACCGTCATTTAAAACGGCCGCATGGGCGCAATCGGTGAGCACCAGGCCAGGTCCGGCGAAAAACTGCAGAAAGGGATTGCCTGGCGCACGCGGTTGAGGAATAAGTTCATTCGCATGGCTGCTGTCTTTCCAGTCACGGATGACGTAGTAAGGGTAGTTGGTCCCCAGCGCGTTGGTCAAAGCGCACCGTAACGCTAACCAGCGTTGTTCAGGGCGGGTGACCGGCAAGGCCAGGCTGGCAAAACGGTGCAGGACCATCAGGCCCATCCATAAAGCCGGAAGGCTCAGGAACAGGAGCCCCCAGCGTCCGGTGATAAGGTAACCGGCGCCCAGGAACACCCAGAGCAGACTCCAGGCCAGGAACGGGCGACGCCGGTGCGGCATTCGCCCTATGGACCAGATGGACGAAAGCTCTATGGCTCCAACACCAAAGGCCACGCTGGCCAAGAGGGCTCCCTGTCCGGTTTTGGGGATGGAAAAAAGCTGCTCAGCCGCAGCGGTGAGAAACATAAAAAAGACAACGCCAGACAGTCTGGCGGAAAGGGTGAAGGGCAAGGAGCCCTCGCCCCAGCCTTTTGGCCCTGTGTTGAACACGAGATCTAAAAACGCAAGGAGGGGCGCCAGCCAGATAGCGGCTTCCATCAGCACCCACAGTGTGCCTAAAAGCCCTGGTCCTGTGCGGGCATCCCCTATCCCAAGGTGATTGAAGTTGATGAGCGAGTAGTATTGGAAAGCGAGTGCTCCCGTAAGGATGAGAAGCCAGGGGATCAGGCACATCTTAAGCAATTTGAGGATCGTTTGTCTTCCTGTCCAAAGCCAGCCAAGTGTTATAACCAAGAGAACTGCGAGAAGGATTTCCAGAGCCAACCAGACCAGCATCGTCATGCGTTAGCCTCCTGTACCGAACGAGGAGCGAAGGAACCGAACGGACTGACACATTATTGTGAACAATGTCATCCACCACGTTATCTAAAAAGATTATATGTAGTATTTACATAAAATGCAACTGCTTTTTCTGAGCTTCGGACGTGAGTTCGGACATGGGTGGCAAGAATCTCCTGGTTGCGTCAAAATTGGGCTTGTAGCACATTATAGGCCCAAACCAGG
>DAOTZR010000199.1:0-10780 GCA_034434315.1 Anaerolineae bacterium | reverse complement strand
CGACGTCCCTGGCGCGAGACGTATTGTTCAAAGGGTTTGAAGAGCCGCATCTGGGCTTCGGGAGGGATGCCTGGCCCGGTGTCGGTAACGCCCAGTTCGATGGCGTCTCCGGCTGGGGTCAGCCGGGCCCACAGGGTGATGTGGCCTCCGTCGGGGGTGAATTTGATGGCGTTGTCCAGCAGGTTGGAAAGGACGCGCTGCATCAGGTCTTTGTCTACCGTGATCAGAGGCAGGTCGGGCGGGACGTCCAGGGTGACCTGGATGGCGGCGCTTTCGGCAGCACCGCGCAGGGATTCGGCGGTCTCTTTCAGGAGTTGGCGCGCTGCGATCGGGGCGGGGGCGAGGGTGAGCCGTCCTTTCTCCAGGCGTTGGATGTCGAGCAGGGTGTCAATCATCCCAAAAAGTTGTTCGTTGGAGCGCCGGGCCATGGCCAGGGTGTGGTCCATTTGGCTGTAGTCGGCGCTTTCCAGGTAGTACTCCAGCATGTCCAGGGTGCCGCGGATGACGGAGAGGGGGGTGCGCAGGTCGTGGACGAGCATGTGGGTGAGTTCTTCGCGGAATTGTTCCAGGCGCACGGCTTCGGTGATGTCGTGGAAGAGCAGGAGCCAGCCGCTGATCTGGCCCTGGGCGCTGCGCACAGGGGTTAGGATGCGCTCCAGGGTGCGCTCCAGCTGGGCCGAGGGGGTGAAGATGGCTTTGCGGATGAGGCCGGGATTGAGGGCCAGATCGTAGCAATCGTCGTAGAGCGTTTCGATTGGGTAGCCGATGAGGTTGGCGAGGGTTTGGCTCTGGCCTTTGACGGGCATGGTGACTTTGCGCCCCAGCAGGTCGTCCTGGGCAACGCCCAGGAATTCGGCAACGGCGCGGTTGGCCGCACGCACTTCCAGGCCGGTGTCCAGAAGCAAGATGCCTTCCTGGGTGGTGCGCAGGATGGAGTTGAGTTCCTGGACGCGCCGGGCCAGGGCTTCGTCGGTGCGCCGGTAGAGTTGGGCGTTGTTGAGGGCGATGGCGGCCTGGGCGGCGATGGTCATCAGCAGTTCTTGATGGGACTGGTCGTAGGCGTAGGGGTTGTCGTAGGATTGGACGGCGATGACGCCCAGGATTTCGTCGCCGGCCAGGATGGGGACGCCCAGCCAGCAACTGGAGCGGCGTCCCAGTTGTTGGAAGCCCAGTTCGCGCAGTTCCGGGAGGTCGGGTTCGCCCTGGATGAGGAGGGGCCGGCGGGTGCGGAGGATGTGTTCGGTGAGGCCCCGTCCGGAGCGCCGGGCCGGGCGCTGGATGGCCTGGCCTTCTTCGATGTAGAGCGGGAAGGTGACTTCGTCGGTTTCGCTGTTGTAGAGGGCGATGTAGAAGTTGTCGGCGGGCATGAGACGTTCGACTTGGCCGCGGATGGCGTTGAGGATGACGTCCGGGTCAAGGCTCTTGCTGAGGGTTTGGCCGATGATGTTCAGGCTGTCGAGTTCCTGGAGACGGCGTTGCAGGCGGCGGGTGGCGCGTTCCAGGTTGCGGGTGAAAAGGCTGGCAACGATGAGCAGGGTGGCGTAGATAGCGAAGTTCAGGGGCCCCAGGCGCTGGTAGATGAGGCTGGAAAGGGCAACCAGGACCAGAGGGGGCATTTCGTAGAACAGGGCGCGGGGCATGGCGCGCAGGTAGTGGCGCAGCTCGTCGCGTCCCATCAGGGCAAAGAAGAGGGCCATCAGGGTGTAGTTGACGGCAATGTAGGCGATACACATGGCGGCCAGAGCTGGCCAGAGAGCGGGAGGCGCTGCGGTGAGGGGAATGGTGCCACCCAGGCGGAAGTAGCCGACAGCGCCAACTACGGTTGCAAGCGGGATCATGGCGGCGTTGAAGGCGGTGACGCCGATGATGCCCCTGACGCCGGGCTCCAGGTGTTCTTCCAGTTCCCGCGCCCAGCGGAAGCGGATCCAGCCGTGGATGAGGCTGGTGATGAAGCTAAGCAGCATGGTGGGGTAGGGGCCCATCACCAGGAGGGCGCTGAGGGTGCTCATGGGTTGCAAGGAGACCCAACTCGCGCCGACGGGGATGGCGAAAGTATCGGCGAAGAGCATCAGGCCGCCGAACAGGAGGATGGCCAGAGCGTTGGCGCGCAGGATGGGCAGGTAGGCCGGGAGGGTGATGGTGAATGCCGCCGCGAGCATCAGAGCTAAGCCAATGTAAAGATAATTACGATGTTCGAGTTTCATGTATCTATCATCTTGTTTAAAGGTGGTTAGTATTATACTTGAATTTTGGGAAAGTGGTTCGCCTCACCCCCGGCTGGGATTTGGCGGAGCGGTAAAGTCAGCGCTCAAAACGGCACGGTATGGCCCTTCTCGGCTCCCCGCAAGCGGAGCCCCCCTTAGTCCCCCCGTAAGCGGGTGCCCCCCTTAGTCCCCCCGTAAACGGGGGGAAAAGGATGGCTTTGGCAAAAGGTCAAAAAAGCCCTCCCCGCTTGCGGGGAGGGTTGGGAGGGGCATCAGGTCCTCACCTCGGGCTCTCCGCAAGCGGTGCCCCTTCGTCCCCCCGTTTACGGGTGCCTCCCTCTACACCTACGCCTACTCGGTAGGCAGTCAGTATGCCGGAGAGAAGGTTTACCTGCAATGGGATAAAGAATGTCGAGAATGGCTTGTTCGGAATCAGCGGGGACAACAAATCAAGACCATAAAGCCGAAGCACTTCGATGGGGGCAGGGGGTTGCGCTCTTCACGGGCTGAGGTATCATAGCGCCATGCTGACCATCACCAGCACCAGCAACACGCAAGTCAAGCGCGTCCGGCAGTTGCAGCGGGACGCGCGGGAGCGCGTCGCCAGCGGCCTATGCGTCGTTGAAGGCGTGCGCCTGGCGCGCGAGGCCCTGGCCAGTTCGGCGCGGATTGAAGCGGCTTATATGACGGCGCAGCTCCTGGCGCAACCCGTCGGTGCGGAACTGGCGGAGCGATTGCAGCAGCGCGCCGTGTCGCTGGTCGAGGTGACGCCTCCGGTGATGGAAGCCATGTCCGACACAGAAACGCCCCAGGGAGTCCTGCTGGTGCTGGCCCTCCCCGCGTTACCCTTCCCCGACCAGGGCTTCTTCTTCATCCCCGATGGCGTGCGCGATCCCGGCAATCTGGGGACGATGTTGCGCACGGCCTGGGCCGCCGGCGTGGAGGCGGTCTGCCTGCCGCCGGGGACGGTTGACCCTACCAATCCCAAAGTGCTGCGGGCGGGGATGGGGGCCCACTTTCACCTGCCCCTGCGCCGCCTGGGATGGGGCGCGCTTCAGGAACTGCTCACCGGCGCGTCGGTCTGGCTGGCCGAGGCGCAGGGGGCCATCGCTTATGGGGATGTGGATTGGCGCGGGGCGCGGGTAGGCCTGATTGTGGGCGGGGAGGCTTTTGGCGCGGGAACCGATGCGCGGCGCCTGGCCGACGGCCATCATGTGCGCATCCCCATGGCGCCGGGCGTGGAATCGCTCAACGCCGCCAGCGCCGCGGCCATCCTGCTCTTTGCCGCGGCGCACCAACGCCATCCGCAGTGGGGCTAATCCACCAGCAGGCGCATCCCGTAGTGGGCGATGGTGGCCGTCGCGGTAGCCAGGATGTCGGCGTGATCGAAGGCTAGCGGGGGCAGGGCCTCCAGCGGCCACCAGCGCGCCGCCGCAGCATCATCCCCGGCCGTAACCGGCAACGTCGTTGTTCCCAGCCAGGCCCAGTACACGACGGAGACCATCCACCCCCGCGGATCGCGGCCCGGATCGCCGAAGGCGGCGAATTGACGCAGGGCAATCCCCTCCAGGCCTGTTTCCTCGTGCAACTCGCGCTGGGCTGCGTGCAGCAAGGGCTCGTTCTCTTCGACGAAACCGCCGGGCAAGGCCCAGCGTCCCTCGAAGGGCGGATGGCCCCGTTGGATCAGCAACACTTCTAATCCGCCTTGTCCCTGGCGCAGGAGCAGCATATCTACCGCCAGACCCGGACGTGGATATTCGTAACAGTAGCTCATGAGCGTCTCCTTAAATCTGCTTTGTGGCACAGGATAAATCCTGTGCCTGTTCCACCTTGCCACTCTGCTTTGTGGTGCAGGATTTATCCTGCGCCAGGAATACATTTTGGGCGGCGTAGGCCGAAAGCCCAAGAAGCGATTGCAATCGTCGCGAGTTGCGTCGTTGTAGCACAGGATTTATCCCGTGCAAAAGAACAGGATGAATCCTGTTCCACCGCGAGTTGCGTCGTTGTAGCACAGGATTTATCCTGTGCCACAAAGCCTTTCGCCCTTGCAGGCGGTGGGGTCAAGCCCAGGAGGCGCCACTCGTCCTTGCCGGGCTGGCGTGCTACCCGGCCTGGAGCCGGATGCGCGCGAGCGTGAGCTCCTTTTCCCCTGAAAAAAATGAGCAGCGTTACCCAACCAGGGCCTCGAAACGGGCAATATCGGCGCGGATGATGTCCAGGCTGGCGCGCCAGAAATCGGGCGTGCGGATGTCGATGCCGAAACGCGCTGCCAGATTCGCCGCATCGTCCATGCCGGTGGACGCCAGGAGCTGGTCGTACATGCCGCGGAAGGCTTCGGGGGCTTGCTGGTAACGGGCATACAGGCCCAGGCCAAACAGCAGGCCAAAAGTGTAAGGGAAGTTGTAAAAAGTGTCGCCGTAGTAGTGCGGTTTGACGGCCCACATGTAGGGATGCAGGGCGTCGGGATCGAGGGCGTCGCCGTAGGTGGCGAGCTGGGCCTCACGCATCAGGGCGCACAGCTCCGGCGCGCTCAGTTCGCGGGCCGCGCGCCGCTCGAAAACATTCTGCTCGAACTGGAAGCGGCTGGCGATGTCCACCACAACCTGGCAGCTATCCTGCAGGCTGGCTTCCAGGATGAGTTTTTGCTCTTCGGGGCTGGCTTCTTCCAGGGCGATGTGCTGGGCCAGGGTTTCGCAGAAGATACTGGCGGTTTCGGCCAGGGTGCGCGGGGTCTGGCGTTGCAGGTAGGTGCAGCCGTCGCGGACGGCGTTGTGGTAGGCGTGGCCCAATTCGTGGGCCAGAGTGCTCATGCCGCCGAAGGCGGGCTTGAAATTGGCCAGGACGCGCGACTCGGCGCCGCGGACCCACATGCAGAAGGCGCCATCGCGTTTGCCGGGACGCGGCTCGGCGTCAATCCAGCCCTCGTTGAAGGCGCGCCGGGCCAGGTCCTGCAGGCGGGGGGCATAGGTGCCGAAGACCTGGAGGATGAAGTCGCGCGCTTCGTCGAAGCTCCAGGAGCGCCCGGATTGGCCGATAGGGGCGAAGAGGTCGTACCAGGCCAGGCGTTCCAGGCCCAGGGCGCGCGCTTTGGCGCGCAGGTAGCGCCGGAAATCCGGCAGGGCTTCCTGGACGGCGCTTTGCAGGGCCTCCAGGGTAGCCTGGTCAATGGCGTTCTCAAACAGGGCTTGTTCCAGCGGGGAAGCCCAGCCGCGTTTGTGGGCCAGACGCAGGGTCTCGCCCTTGATGCTGTTCATGGCGCTGGCGATGGGCAGAGCATGACGCTCCCAGGCCTGCAATTCTGCTTCGTAAGCGCGACGGCGCACCTCGCGGTTGGGGTCGAAGGCCAGGTTACGTACCGCGCTCATGGGTAGGGTGGTTGGGCCTGCGGGCAGGTCCACTTCGACGGTGATTTGCGAGGCGTATGTGCTGTAGAATTTGGCCCAGGCATGGCTACCGGTCAGTTGCAGTTCGCTGATGAGGGCCTCTTCTGTCGGGGAGAGCTGGTGAGCGGCGAGGGTGCGCGCTACGCGCAGGGTATGGGCGTGAGCGCGCGCCACATCCGATTGGGCGCAGAGGGCCTCCGCGTCCAGGCTTCCCAGCCAGGCGATAAGGCGTTTGGTGAGCATCTGTACCGGCAGGCTGCGGATCTGGAATTCGCTTTGTTTGGCCTGAGCCAGGGCATTGCGCGAGTCGGTGGCGACAAAGCTGGTGATGTAGGCGCGCAGGGTGTTAAGCTGTTCCATGGTGGTGTTGTAGGCGCTGAGGATGGTCTCGAACCGTGCGACCAGGGCCGCATTGACGGGTGGGGGCGTCTCTGGGCGGTCTATGCCGTGCGCGTCGAACAAGGCAACCAGGTCGGCTATGGCCTGGAAGGTGCGTTCGAAGCCAGCCTCGAATTCTGGCGTGTCCAGACCGGGGTAGATGGATGTCATGGTCCAATGGGGCAGGGTGGGTGTAGTCATCGGTTTCCTCCAATGAGTAGAATGGGTGTTCAGGTTGGGCCCGGCTCAGGGAGCAGGGGATAGCTGTAGTGAATGCCCTGATCGCCGCAGTTATCGCAAATCAAGGCGAGATTATCCAGCGGAAGTTCCCACACATAGGAGGCCTGGTTCAACAGCCCGATGGCCTGGATCAGGGCCTGGGTGTCCAGGGGAGCGGGGCTCAGGGTGATGTGGGGAATCCAGGTCTCCGGAGTGTAATAGGGAGAGGGCCGTTCGGCCAGGGTGATGATCTGGTTGAAGAGGGTCTCTTGAAAGGCGGAAAGGCCCGGAGTGCGCACCACCATCAGCACCAACACGGAGCTATTGCCCGTGAAGATACCCAGGCCAGCCGTGCGGATGGTCAGGCGGTGATGACGGGACGCGAACGCGGCGAGGCGTTCGCGCAGGTGGGTTTCGTCGTAACCTTCGGCGACGTGAAACGAAAGGTGGGGGACCGGGGTGGCGAAGCGCGGCGTCAGGCCAAGCTGGCCCTGAAGCTGGTACCAGATGGCTTCGATGCGTTGGCGATAAGTATCGGTCAGCACGGCTGCGACGCTGTGTGGATGTTCCGGAAACATGCCTGCCCTCACGACCCCTATTATACCTGACTCTCGTGCAAAAAGGGAATGTTGGCCCCCGCGGGCAACCGCGTGGGGGCGGCCTTTTGTGGGGGCGACTTGTTGGTTGCCTCTTTGACAATCCGTGAAAATCGTTTACAATTCTTTTCTGCCCATATTCAGGAGCACATCAAGACTGAGCGACGGCCTCCGGGCCGTCTTTGTTTGAGGATTTAGCCACAACTGGGAGGAAATGGAATGAAAGAGTATACCACACCACAATTGCGCAATGTCGCTTTCGTGGGGCACAGTGGCTCGGGCAAGACGACTCTGGCCGAAGCCATGCTGTTTACCGCTGGTGCCATCAAGCGCCGTGGTAGCGTCACCGATGGCAACACGGTGATGGACTATGACGAAGAGGAAATTCGACGCAAGATTTCCCTCAGCCTGAGCATTGCTCCGGTTGAGTGGGCGGACTGCAAAATCAACCTGCTCGATACCCCCGGTTACACCGACTTTGTGGGTGAGGTGCGCAGCGCCCTGCGCGTGGCCGATCTGGCCACTTTCGTCGTTGATGCTGCGGCAGGTGTTGAAGTAGGTACCGAATTGACCTGGGACTATGCCGCGGAAGAGGGCGTGCCGGCCATGGTCCTGGTCAACAAGATGGACCGCGAAAACGCCAATTTTGAAAAGGTCCTCAAGTCCCTGGGCGAATACTTCTCCGACGTGCGCTTTGTGCCCATCGTGCTGCCGATTGGGGCGCAGGCCGATTTCCGCGGAGTGGTGGATGTGATCGAGGGGAAGGCCTACATGGGACCGAACGGGGATCCGGCTGTCGTGCCTGCGGCTATGGCGGACGCTGTCGAAGAAGCGCGCGTCGCCGTGATCGAGGCCGCCGCTGAAGGCGATGATGAACTCATCATGAAGTATCTTGAGGGTGAGGAACTCACGCCGGAAGAGGTGTTGCATGGGCTACGGCAAGGTATGCTCAAGCGCGCTGTCGTCCCCGTTGTGGCGCTTTCCAGCAATAGCGTGATCGGTGTCAAGCACCTGCTGGATGTTCTGAAGGCGTTAGCTCCCTCGCCAGTAGACCGTGGCATCTTCAGCGCTGAGACGCCTCAGGGCGAGACAGTGACCTATCCGATCAGCGATACGGCGCCGACGGCGGTGCTGGTTTTCAAGACTGCCGCCGATCCTTACGTGGGTAAGCTCACCTACTTCCGCGTTTACGGCGGGGTGGTGGTAACGGGTAGCACCCTCTACAATGCCCGCGAGGGTCAGGATGACCGCCTGGGGCAGACTAGCGTGCCCATGGGGAAAGAACTGATTGCTGTGGAACGCTTGCACGCTGGCGACATCGGCGTTGTCTCCAAGATGAGCGTCACGCTCACGGGGGACACGCTCTGCGCTCGCGATAACGTGCTTAAGTTGCGCGGTCCGAATTTCCCGCACCCGCTTTACAGTGTGGCCGTCTATCCCAAGACCAAGGCCGACACGGCCAAGATGGGTGCAACGCTCACCCGCATCTGCGAAGAGGATCCCACGCTGCACTGGACGCCCGATCCCGTGACCCGCGAAACCATCCTTTCGGGTATGGGCGATGCTCACGTGGATACAGCGGTGCGGCGTATGTCCAGCCGCTTCGGCGTCAACCTGGAGATCCGCACGCCGCGCATCCCCTACAAAGAGACCATCACCAAGGTCAACACGGCTCAGTATCGCCACAAGAAGCAATCCGGTGGTGCGGGCCAGTTCGCGGAAGTGCACATGCGTATTGAACCGCTGGAGCGTAACGCCGGCTTCGATTACGTCTGGGAAGTCTTTGGTGGGCACATCTCCTCGTCCTTCATGCCCTCGATTGAAAAGGGCATCCGCAGCGTGATGGAGAATGGGGTTATCGCCGGTTATCCGGTGGTAGATGTGCGCGTCGCCATCACCGACGGTAAGGAACATCCGGTGGACTCCAAAGATATTGCCTTCCAGATTGCCGGTCGCGAATGCTTCAAGCTGGCCTTCCAGGGCGCTGGTCCGGTTCTGCTGGAACCGATTTACACGTTCCGCATCATGGTTCCCGAAGATTACACGGGCGATGTGATGTCGGACCTGAACACGCGCCGGGCGCGCGTTCAGGGCATCGAGCAGATGGGGCGCCGCAGCGTCGTCGTAGCGCAGGCACCGCTGGCCGAAATGCTCCAGTACGCCACCAATCTGCGCGCTATCACCCAGGGTCGCGGGGTCTTTTCGATGGAATTCTCGCATTACGATCCCGTGCCGGGGCATCTGGCGCAGCAGGTCATCGAGCAGGCCAAGATCGAACACGAAGAACCCGCCGAATAGGCAAACAGATAGTCAGGCAACGGGCCAGGAGACGCTCCTGGCCCGTTGTGTTTGAGGGGGAAGAATGGGGTGGGCTATTCTTTTGAAAGCTCGTAAGTCGAGTGCAAAGCCCCATCCGGGCGCTCGGCCAGCGCCTGGCTTAGGGCGGGAATCTGGGCCACACCATGGCGATACTGGAAGGGCCACATGTTCTTGAGGTGAAAGAACGCCAGGTGCTCCCCATTGTTCAGGACCCCATCCAGGTCCGGCTGGACGCCGGGCATAGCGCTTAAGTGTCCGTTGATGAAGGTGATGCCGCGTTCCTCGGTGGACAAACGCAGCGCTTCCAGGACAGCGCGGACGGTGACCGACGCAGGCAGAGGCAAATCCACCCGCGTGAAGATGGCATCCTGACTTCCCCCATAGTGGGCCAGTGGACCGTATAGCCAGACTTCCAGGCAGATTTGGCCCATGCGCTACCCCCTCCGACTGGCGGGAGAATGCCTGCGCTATCACCGGCGTGGAGAACGTAGTCGGCTTCGCGTCGGCGACCGTTGGCGTAAGCTACTTTGACCTCAGCTTCAGGCAAGGCCAGATACTGCATCAGCTCGCCAGCCGGGTGCTTTCCGGCACCTCCACGGAGAAGGGGATGCCGGCAGGGCCCTCCGGCGCAAACCGACTTAAGGTCGCGTACAGTTTGACGGTGATTTGCATGGCCCAGATTCTCCGGCAGGAAGACCCATCACATCAGGCTGGCAATGCTTGCGTCGGTTCAGATGCTATGGACGGCATCATAGACTTCGTCAGGCAGGTCGTTGACGACATTGTGCGGCGGCAGCGGTTCGTATTTGGCGTTGCACAGGTAAATCATCTTGCCGATGGTATCGAGATTATCAATGCCGCAGTTAGCTCCCAACGCCCAGTCGGATTCGTATTCCACGCAGGAGACAATTTCCTTACCCTTACTCGTCGTAGAGCGTGTTCGAGCACTGGATGATACAGCCGGGGCTACAGGTATGATTGTACCGCTCGCGGCCCAGGCGGCGCTTGTTGGTTTCGAAGATGGCTTCGCCGGCGATCTTGGGCGCCCCTTCGAACCGTCCGCTGCGGAAGCTGCGCGTCGGCAGGCCGCCCGCCTCGTTGAGGATGTTAATCAGAATCGCCGTGCCGTAGGTGTTTAAGCCACCCTTGGGGCGGGTGATCGGATGTTCCATCAGGGCATCGCGCATCTTGGCCACCCCTTGCTTGAACAGCTCCTCATTGGCGATGACGACGCCGGGTGCGTCGGTTGGGTCAACGATGATAAATTTCAGACCCTTGCCGCCCATAACCGCGCCCAGACTACCCCGTCCGGAATAGCGGACGGGTCGGTTATGCATGTCGTTAAAGACAATGCCCAAATGGCCATAGCGGTACTCACCGGCTACGTCAATACCGGCGATTGGCACTTTGTTGCCGAAACGCTCGTACAGTTCAGGAAAGAGCTCGTAAAGGCTGCGTCCGGCATATTCATTAGCGGGCAACAGTTCAACATTCGCATAAATTTGTGTTAAGCAGCATTCGTGTTCTGAGCTTCGGACGTGAGTTCGGAAATGGGTGGCAAGAATCTCCTGGTTGCGTCAAAATCGGGCTTGTAGCACATTATAGGCCCAAACCAGGAGGTAGAGATGAAACATATTCCAATTCAGCGATTTGCCAGGTTGTTGTTCGACACAGCGGCATT
>DAOTZR010000198.1:0-3039 GCA_034434315.1 Anaerolineae bacterium | reverse complement strand
CTTGCGTGCCTGACGCAAAGCAAGGATACCACAGTCAAGGGGTATTGCAAAGCTGTTTCATCCGGTGGGAAGGCCGGCTCGCCGGCCAGGGAGTGTTGCACCTGACGCCGCTCCGCTGCGCTTCGCCGCGCAGGTGAAGCGCAAACCGTTCGGCAGTAAAACCCGCAGAAAGGAGCATAATCATGAGCAAGGTTGATCTCAGGAAAGACTTGAAGCATCTCTACAACCCATCAGCCCTTGAAGTTTCGGTAGTGGATGTTCCACCGATGAACTTTTTCATGGTCGATGGCACTGGCGACCCCAACATCTCCCAGGAATATCAACAGGCAATGAAAGCGCTTTTCTCCCTCTCCTACACTCTCAAGTTCAGAGTCAAGAAGAGCTCCGGGGTAGACTACGCCGTAATGCCTTTGGAAGGGCTGTGGTGGACGGACGATCCAAGTCAGTTCAGTATGAGCAATAAGGGAATCTGGAAGTGGACAGCTATGATAATGCAACCAGAATACGTTGTGGCTGAGATGGTTGCGGGAGCTCTGGACGAAGTCAGGAAGAAGAAAGGCTCCCCTGCATTGGAGAGGGTGCGATTCGAAACCTATCACGAAGGCTTATCGGCTCAAATCATGCACATTGGGCCTTACGCTGCGGAAGAGCCAACAATAGCCAGGCTTCATAGTTTCATCAGAGAAGATGGCTATGAGCTAAGCGGAAAGCATCACGAGATATACTTGAATGACCCCCGAAGGACTGCGCCAGATAAGCTGAAGACCATCCTGCGCCAGCCCATTCGTAGGTAGGTATAAATTGCCGCCCAACGCCCGCTGCAGCCACCGCGCTTCCGTTGACGCTCCGGCGCGGCGGCTTATGCTGACCGGTAGATGAATGTCTTTCCGCAGCGATTGAAATCACCGTGCGCCACCTCAAATATCCCCGGTGGTCTTCGGTGTTTGGTCATACTGTCGTGCGATTGGTTCTCAATCAACCATCATAGCGAAAATCACCCCGGCTTTGCCACTTGACGTTTTCGCAAAGCTGCATATAATAAGCGTCGCAAGCAACGCGGGGTGGAGCAGCGGCAGCTCGTCGGGCTCATAACCCGAAGGTCGCAGGTTCGAATCCTGCCCCCGCAACTTTTTTTGAGGCGAGGTAGCTCAAGGGTAGAGCAGGGGACTCATAAGCCCTTGGTTGTTGGTTCGAATCCAATCCTCGCCACAGGTATTTGAGGTGAGCCGCGGTTCATACCGCGGCTTTTTTTGTGTCCAGAGCCTCCAGGAAGGCCAGGGCCTGCTCTGCAACCTGATCAGGTGTGAGCGCGGATGTATCTATGTACAGGTCGCAGTGCTGCCGGGCATGAGCCAGGCGAAAGGTGCGCTCTTCCTCCCACCAGGGTGCGGGTTGGGCCAGGCGTTCCCGTTGGGCCGCTATCTCCGGGCTCACGTCCAGGTAGATCAGCACGTCTGGCCGGGTGAGTTTTTGCCACATGTGGGGAGCGACGGAGTGTTCCTGCCGCAGTTCTTTGACGGTGTACCCCTGTGCACGCAGGGCCCGGGCCAGGGTGGATTTCCCCGCCGCACAGGGGCCGACAATCGCCACAAGCAGGTCGGAACGCGCCACGGCTACACCTCGGACACGGGCATTTCGATGCGCAGGGTGCGCGGGCCTGTACTTTCTCCTTCGCGAATGTGCAGGACGGCGATGCTGGTATCGTCCACCGGACGCTGCTCGTCCAGGGCCAGGGCGCGCGCCAACAGGCCATCGGCCAGAGCCGCCGCGTCCGCGCCCGGCGTCCACAGCTCCGCCAGAACCTCTGGCAGCGCCAGGTGCTGCCCCCGCCGACTGCCTGCGTGCAAGACGCCATCCGTAAAGGCGCAGACCACGAGGCCCGGTTGGAGGGGAAACTGGTCCACCGCCGGACGCACATGCCGATGGAAGCCAACCGGTTTATCGGTGCCGGGAAGGGCCAGCCAGCCCTCTTCGGGCCGGAAAACGTAAATGGTCGGCGCACCCAGGCGGGTGATGACCAGCGTGCGCGTATCCATATCCGCGGAAATGACGACCAGCGTGGCCGATACTTTGCCCCCGCGTTGGGCGTAAAGCACATCGCTGGCGGCGCGCACCGCCGCGCCATCCCGTACGCCGTCGGCCAGTTCGGCGATGACTTTGCGGACAACAGCGATGCTCGTGGATTTGGCCCCCGGCCCCGAACTCTGCCCGTCCGCCAGGACGAGCGACAGGCCGCCGCGGGGCCGCTCAATCACCTCCAGCGTATCCCCACCCTGCCGCACCGACCATTTGTTGATCTTGGCGACCGCAACCGAAAGGTGCATGGCTTACTCCAGTTTGCGTCCAATCGCTCCGGTGACAATTTCCACCTCAACGCCATCGGCCAGCTTGAGCCTGGCCCGGTCCTGTTCCAGGTCCAGGGCGGTGAGGGTGCCGATGAAGCCGCCAATGGTCACAATGCGATCGCCTACGACCAGTTCGGCCATCTTCTTCTGTTGACGTCGCCGCATTTGCCATTGGGGGAAAAAGAGAAATACAAAGGCCATGCCGATGATCAAAATCCAAAACAAAGCGTCTTCCATGGGTGTATCCTTTCCACACATCAAAGTCTGGTACTGATTTAAACGATCCGGCCAGCACAACAGCTTGCTGGTGTAGCGCAGGATAAATCCTGCGCAAGAGAACAGATGAATCCTGTTCGACCTCAGCGTTCTCAGCGCCAGGTTGTAAACGTTCGGCCAGCACAAGCAAACACATTATACCTGGAGAGGGGTTTAAGGCAACGGGTGATCGTTTAAAGTTTGGTAAAAGAAACGAACACATCCCACTTCAGCCAATTTTTATGGGTCATTGGGGCGCCTTTACCCCACTATACGAGACTATACGAGCAAGTTTGCAGTTATATTGAAGTGGCGTGCTCCAGCACTTTGATTTTTACAATTTCTGTAGTGGTCAGCGACATAATGCAACAGCATGATTCGTTCAATTCACATAAGCCAAACACGGTTTGCGAACTCGTTGGGCGACAGGCCCGGGATT
>DAOTZR010000197.1:0-1605 GCA_034434315.1 Anaerolineae bacterium | reverse complement strand
TTCGTTTAGCCGTGGCTTGTTACGTCCTCTGGTACCGCCACCGGCTAAACGAAAACCCCAGAGCTAACAGGATAGACGCCGAAAAAGTCAAGGCGATTATACTTTCACGCAAGCCCAGGAAAAGCCCAGCCAGAACCGGGGGGATAAGCAAAAACCAACGTGCATCACTGGCCAGGCCCTGTTGTACAACTCCAGCAACACCTACGGTGTAAGCCAGGGCAAATATAGTGTAAGCCTGAAGCTTATAACTTACGCGAGACTCCAGTAGCGCCATCAAAAAGACCAGGACGTAGACGGTAGCATAAAATAAGATAAGACCGTAAAGGCCAAGTTGGAATGCCTCATAAGCGGCCCCGGCTACCAAAGGCCAAGCGACCAGCGCCACAATCCGGGTGATGCGCCGCGCCGTAAATTGTTGAAGTTCAACCAGAAAGTCTCGCGATTGTGATGGTGTCAGAGTGTTCATGACGTCTTTTCCTCTTTAAGCGCTTCAGAAGATGGCAGCGTCAGCTCCACCAACACGCCGTCCGCTCCGGCAATCTGGCGCAAACTGCGTGCGGCTTCATTGAGGATTTGGGAAAAATCTTGCAGAGCCACCAGACGGTCGGATAACTCACGCACCCAACGTTCTTGAGCAGCACGGCGCGTGCTTTCCTGGACCAATGCAATACGCTCCAGGGCTACACCAGCCAGATCGGCCATAGCGCGATACAGGCGTTCTTCCGCTGCAGAAAATTCGTGCCGTCCAGTGTAGATGAGGAACAATTGAACCAGACGGCGCGTTTCCGTCCAAACGGGAATCAGGGCCAGGCTACGCATATCCAGCATCTGCAGGTTGCGTAGCAGACGCATCTCATCCGCGTCTAACTGCTCTGGAGGACTGGCCAGGTCATCCACGAGTAAGGGGCTGGACGTGCGCACGCTGAACGCCAGCAAGTCCTGAGGCAGAAGGTTGCGCAACAGGTCATTGCCTTCCGCAGGAAACAAAACTTGCCCGCCTTGCAGCTCCGCTACCAGGCTCCCCTGTTCACTGGTACGGTCGAATTCCACAATAAAAGCCCGCTGCGGAAGGTAGTCGCGCACCGTCTCCAGAATCAGACGATACACCTCCTGGAGCGAACGTGCTGTAGCAATCCGCCGGGAAAGCCGATAAAAGGGACTAGTCGCTTCGAGCAAAGCAGCTTCCTGGGTCACGCGCCGGGCGTTTTCGATAGCTACGGCAAGTTGTCCCGCCACAATTTCCAGAATCTGAATATCATCCTGGTCGAAAGCTTCTGGCTCAGTGCTCTGAACATCCAAAATCCCCAGCAGTTCCCCCCCGGAGATCAGGGGTAAAGCCATTTCCGAACGGGTCGCCGGGAGATTGGGGTTGGCAAAGTGGACCGCATCTTTTCCTACGTCCAGGGCTATGCGCGGGCGGTGATGCTCGATCACCCAGCCCACCATGCCTTCGCCACGCGCCAGACGATGGCCTGCCGCCAGCATCTTACGGCCTCCTTCCGAGGAAGCCGCACGCAAAACCGCCCAGTCGCCACTTTCACCCATCAGAAAGATGCCGGTATGATAAAAACCAAAATTTTCCGTGATGACGCGCACGGTCTGGTT
>DAOTZR010000196.1:0-10500 GCA_034434315.1 Anaerolineae bacterium | reverse complement strand
TTTCTCAGTTCATCCATCAACGGTGGCGGGGTGCGCACCCAGGATCGTCTGCTGGCTACGGCGGAGTTGTTGCGCCGTCGTTATGGGTACCGCGGGTATTTGCATCTCAAGTTGATGCCCGGTGTTGAAAGCGCTCAAATTGAGCAGGCACTGCGTTATGCCAACCGCGTTTCCCTGAATCTGGAAGCGCCTACGGCTCAGCGTTTGCAGGTCCTGGCACCCCAGAAGCACTTCGCCGAGGAGTTGCTGGCACCGTTGCGCCAGGTCGAGGCCCTGCGTCGCGCCGATCCCGCTCGCCCCTGGCCCAGCCTGACGACGCAGTTTGTCGTCGGAGCGGCGGGGGAAAGTGATCTGGAGTTGCTCAGCACGACAGCTTATCTCTACCGCGAGGTGCGTCTGGCGCGGGCTTATTTCAGCGGGTTTGCACCAATATCCGATACGCCTCTGGAACACGAAACCGCCTGCGCCCCGCGACGTGAGTTGCGCCTGTATCAGGCGGCTTTTCTGTTACGGGATTATGGGTTTGATGTCGAGGAGTTGCCGTTTGACCCAACGGGAAATCTGCCGCTCGCGCTCGATCCCAAGGAGGCCTGGGCCCGACAGCATCTGGTGGAAGCGCCGGTGGAGGTTAACCGCGCCGAACGGGAGTGGTTGCTGCGCGTGCCCGGAATCGGAGTGAAGGGCGCGGAGCGTATTCTGGCCGCACGGCGCAACACGCCCTTGCGCGAGGTGCGGGACTTGCGTGCCCTGGGCATTCCGGCAGGTCGCGCAGCGCCTTATATTTTGCTGGATGGACGGCGTCCCCCACAGCAGTTGCGTTTGTGGTAAAGGTGCCCCATCATCAACTTAAACCTGAACCCCGGACAAACCAAGGAGGCTGGCCGCAGGCAGGAAGAGGCGGAATGTGCGCGCGCCGGCCGCGCGGCAGGCCACGCTGCTTCTTATCCCTCGCGTTGGACGGCGTCCCCCACAGCAGTTGCGTTTGTGGTGAAGGTGCCCCATCATCACCTTAAACCTGAACCCCAGGCAAGCAACAAAGGCTTGCCACAACGGCAGGCGGTGTTATAATACCAGCGCCTGCCCCTGTAGTTCAAACGGATAGAACGAGGGCGTCCTAAGCCCTGCGTTGGGGGTTCGAGTCCCTCCAGGGGTACCACAGGTCCCCTTGCCAGGCCAGGAGCCCGATCAGGCCCAGGCTGAGCAGCCCCAAAGCAGCCCAAATCACCCAGGGCAAAGCCGTAGCTCCCAGCCGGTCGAAAACTCGTCCCATGATCCAGGGCACAACCGTGCCTCCCAGGCCACTGCCCACAAAGAGCCAGCGCATGCGTGTGGCTTCGAGCGGACCGCGACGCCCGGCGTAGGTGATGCTTGAGGGGAAGAAGGAGGCCAGCGCCAGCCCCAGGCCTGCTGTGCCGGTTATCAAGGCCGCCCGCGTCGGTATCAGGATGAGCACGCCCAGGCTGAGCAAGGCCAGGGCCATGTCCCCCATCAGGAGCAGCGGCGGACGCCAGCGTCGCGCCAGGAGGACGGCCAGTAAACGCCCTACGGTCAGCATACCCCAGAAGCCTGATGTGAGGTAGGCGGCCTGAACCGGGTCGGTCAGGCGGCCAGAGGTGGTGGCGTAGGCGTAAATCCAGCCGCCGAAGCTTACTTCGGAGCCAACGTAGAGGAATAGCAGAAGCGCCAGGCTCAGGACAAAACCCCAGGACGCGGTAGTCCCCGGATCGGGCCGGTCCAGGCTGGCAGGACGCGCCGGCGGGTGAACGCGCGTCAGGCCTACCAGGACGGGCAGCGCGGCCAGAGCCAGGATGAGGTAGGTGAGGCGCACGTCGCCGCCCAGAATAAGGACCTGTGCCAGGACCAGGGGAGCGAGGAAGGCGCCCAGGCCAAAGCAGAAGTGCATGCCGTTCATCCACGGGCCAACCCCCGCTCCGTGGAGCCAGGGCAGGAGGGTGTTGCCGCCGACATCAACCAGGGCATGGGTGAGGCCCATGATCAGGCCCAGTAGCAGAAGGAGAAGCCATGAAGGGGCGTAGGGAATCGCGATCATCAAACTGGCCATGGCGAGCAGGGCCAGGAAAAGGACGCGATGGGCCGGCCAACGGGTGTAGAAGGGGCCGGCCAGGAGGGAGCCGATCAGGGTGCCAAAGGCCAGCGCACTGAGCAGGCTGCTTACCTGTCCCAGGGTGGCGTTGGTCAGAGTGGCCAGAGCGGGCAGGGTCGGGCCGGGGATGGCCGAACTCAGACCAAGGACAATGAAAGCTCCGTAGTAGACCAGGGTGGTACGCCATTTTAAGTGTGACGACATAGGTTTTCTCCTGATGGTATGGGCAAAGTTCCAGATCGTCGATTAGTGTCTGCCATAGCGATGGCAAGTGCCGCCGGCAGAGCGCCGATATGGTCGGCGTAATCCATAAACCCGTTCACAGGGCATGTCCGCGTAGCCCGGACGTTGACATCCGGACGACGCATCCAGCCGTCCGGCGCGTAGCGCCCTGCAAACGCGGTTTCACCCCCTAACACCCAACAGGGCAGGCAGTTACCGCTGATTGCAGGACTACGGCCTGCGTATCCTCACAAGGGCGTTAAGCCGACGCCGGCACGTATGCCCAAAGGCGTTATAATGGGTCGCAAGCCCATTTGGCCCGGTGCACTAAATGCGCTATACTATCACAATTGATGATTATGGCAATATGCCGGGGTAGAGGTTAGAAACAGAGGTTTTTAAGGAGACCTATGCAGCGAAGTAATTGGGGCTGGTTGATGTTTGTTGTGGTTTCGACGCTGATTCTGGTTGGCGCGTGGTTTTATTCGGGATGGCAATCCCTGCAAAAGGTGCTGCCGCCGGGGACAACGGCTGCGGGTCTGCCCATGGCCGGTAAGACGCGCGAGCAGGCGCTGCAGGCGATCGCTGAGATTTATGCTTCTCCGGTTACGGTGTACGTAGAAGGGGAGAAGATTCTGCTCCCACCGGAAGTGGTGGACTTGAGCATCAACCTTGAGGCGACGCAGGCCAATTTCGATAAGGTGCTCATGCCACAAAGCGGCCTGAACGGGTTCCTGGAGTATGTCTGGCGCACGATCAGCCGGCAGCAGCCGCAGGCCCAGAATGTGATAGTGATTCTGGATTATTCGCGTCTCCGGTTGGATGCGTTCCTGGAGCGTACAGCCCAGAAGTTCAATCAGAAGCCGCAGGATCCGGTTTACAATGCCGAGGCGAGGGATTTTCGTCCACAGCAGCGCGGCCGGGAGCTGGATATTGACGCTTCACGGCCTGTGTTGGTGCAGGCGCTCCTTTCGCCTACCCAACGCGAGGCGCATCTGGTCGTGCGCTACACGTCCGATCCTAATTTATCGCTCAAGGTGCTGGGGGAAGCGATTCAGTATCAGTTGAGCGGTTTCACCGGCCTGCGCGGGTTGTATATCAAGAATCTCTCCAACGGGCAGGGCTGGTGCGAGAATTGTGACGTGGCCTTCGCGGGACTGGAGCCTTTACGTCTGGCCGCGGTGTTAGAGATGTATCGCCGTCTGGAGGGGCAAGCCGATCCCCAAACGGCCCTGTTGTTGCGCGCGGCCCTGGCAGAAAGCAATCCCGATGCGGTGGATCAGTTGCTAACCCTGCTAGGCGAGGGCGATCTTGCCGCTGGAGGCGAAGCGGTCACGCAATTCTTACAAGCCCTGGGGATGAAGAACAGTTTTATCACTGCGCCCTTCAGTGCGCCGGACGCTGCTTCAGCGGCGTTGAAGACACCGGCGAACACGCGCACCGATGTGACAGCGTACCCGCCCAAGGGGATCCAGAGCACGCCGGCGGAGATCGGTATCCTGTGGGAGGCTCTGTACCAATGCGCTTCTGACCAGGGCGCGCTGCGTCTGCTTTTCCCGCAGGAGATTACGGTTCAGGAGTGTCGCCAGGTGCTCACCGATCTGGGCACCTCCACCCAAAGCTCCCCCACCCTGGCCGGGGCCAGCGGTTTTTCGCAGGCGTACCATCTCTACGGTTGGACGGCGCCGCACTACGCGGAAGTGGCAATCGTGGAGGATAAGCAAACGTATCTTATCGTTGCCTATCTCTATCAGCCCGAATGGACCAGTAGCGCCGAAAGCGGCCCGACGTTCGCGGAAATCGGGCGGCTATGCTCCAGGTTCTTCAGCAAGTAGGACCCTCGGAGAAAGGCCGCGCGAGCGATATCGGAAAGTTAAAGGTGGGCCAGGGGCAAACCCTGACCCACCTTTTGTATGTTTCTTCGGTCTGCGCTCAGGGCACGATCAGGCCTTGGGCCGTGAGCAAGGCCCGCGCTTCGGGACCTGTCATCCAGGCGACAAAGTCGCCCAGAGGGCCCGTTTGAGGCGCAGTCGGAGCAGCCAGGAGCAAGGGTACACGCAAGGGATAGGCCCCTCCGGCGATAGCCTCCGGACTGGGTGGGATGCCTTCGACTGACACAGTACGCACACCAGAGGTCAGACGCGATTGCATGACGTAGCCGACCGCCAACGGGTCCTGGCCCACAAATTCCAGCATCAGTTCCGTTGAAGGGGCGAGTAAGGCGGTCATGGTCACCCGGTTGTCTTCTAAAGCCAGGTGCTGCAGGGCGTGCGCTTCGCCAGAAGCCGGTTCGCGGCTCACCACTTGCGGCGCCCCCTCTGGCCCGCTGAGCGAGGTCCAGCGGACAACTTGTCCGGTAAAAAGCTGCTGGACATCTTTCAGGGTAAGGCCAGGGATGCCGTTGAAGGGATGCACGATAATCGCCAGGCCATCCCAGGCCAGGGTCTGTGTCCACCAATCCGCATCCTCAGGGACGCTCAAGAGCAGGGCGATATCGGCTTCGCCATGGTCCAGCGTCGTCCAGGCGATGGAGTCGGCCTGAGGGAGCAAAAGCAGGCGCTGCTGAGGATGGGTCTGTTGATAGGCCTGGGCCAGAGCGGAAACCAGCGGGGAGTAGGTCTCCGGATAGACCCAACGCAGGGTCACCGCAGGCAGTGCCGGAAGTGTGGGCGTTGGGGGAGCCGGCACAGGGTGCTGCGCGCAGGCAGCGAGTATCAGGGCCAGAAGCCCTGTCAGAACGCGGACCGGCCACTTCATCCCAAAACTCCGCTCAGAAAAGCCAGGGAAACCAGGACACAATACAGGGCAAAAGGCCACAGGGTACGCTGGCGCAGGAAACGCATGAGTCCGGCGATGGCCAGATAGCCGACCAGTGCGGCGGTCACAACGCCTGCCAGGGCCAGCCCCAACGCATCGGTACCTGTTCCCAAAACCAGTTTGAGTATTTGATAAGCACCGCTGCCCAGGATAATGGGAATGGCGATCAGGAAGCTAAAGCGCGCCGCCTCGTCCCGGCGGTAGCCCAGAAGCAGGGCCGCCGCAATCGTAGCCCCGGAGCGGCTAATGCCCGGCGTCACGGCCAGCAGTTGCGCCAGGCCGATGAGCAGGGCATCGCGCCAGGTCAGGGCCTCTAACGTGCCCTGCTTCTTCCCCAGCCCTTCCGCCAAAGCCAGAAGGCCTGCGGTTATCAACAGGAAGAAGGCCACCCAGCGCGGCATACCAAACAAAGACTCGAAGAAATTTTCTAACACAAAGCCACCCAGCGCCGCCGGAACGGTTGCCAGCGCGATCATCCAGACCAGGCGGGCCTGAGGATCCGCCAGAGAACGGCGTTGCACACTCTCCCAGGCGGCACGGATCAGCGCGAGCAAGTCCTGTCGAAAATAGACCAGGACAGCGATTAAGGTTCCCAGGTGTAAAGCCGTATCCAGAGCCAGGCCGGGCTTTTCCCAACCCAAGAGGTAAGGGAACAGCACCAGATGGGCCGAGCTGCTGATGGGCAGGAACTCGGTCGCCCCCTGCAGCCCGCCCAGAATGATAGCCTGTATGATGTTCATGCGTTTACCCTCCGTTCGGACAAGTCGGTAGCATGATACCAGCCTCACGCACAAAAGCAAGAGCGGGGAAAGTCACTCCTATCTTTTTATGGGAAATGCGCTGAGCCATTGCCGATTTTCTTTGTCTTACACAGATAAACGGAAATACAAACATTCATGGCTCTGTGTCTGTGAATCAGACCGAAAAGTCTATCCCGTTTCGTCTTTTCGGGATAGGGTAAGTAGATACGGGGGAAACCAAACATCCGGTCCTTTTGGACCGGATGTTTGGTCGGGGCGCGGGGATTTGAACCCCGGACCTCACGGACCCGAACTGTTTTGATAAAGCCACACAAAGCCGCACAGAAATGATCGGCCCCCGGACTTTGGTGTTTCCATCCCGGCATGTGGGATGCCTCCTAATCGGGCGCGGACGGCTATGACGTATGGCTCGATACGCCCTACATCGCGCTGCACAGTGGATGAAGTCGGCGCGCTAATGCCTCAGGGCCAGCGGCAAGTACACCATCACCCGATAGCATAGCCCATGGCTCAGCGTGTCGCTCTGCCCATCGGGATTGGTGATGGTCACATCCACGCAGCCGACGGCGTGCGGCGGGGCAGTGCAGGTGAGCCGGGTCGCATCTTCGACGATGATGTCCGCGCAGGGCATCTCGCCGATGCGGACGCGGACACCGACCGGCCGCTCGGCGCCTGCCGTGCTCGTCGGCTCGGGGAAGGCATACGGGCGGATGCGGATGTTGTCGAAGCGCGCATCGAAGGCGGCGACGGCGTCGGGGCTGTAGGTGAAGTGGCCGATGCTGGGGTCGGGCGTGGTCCACGTGGCCTGCACGGTGTTGAGCGCGCCGTTCTCGCGCCAGCGCAGGGTGCGCGTGGGCGTCCCGCTCACGCCAATGCTGAATTTGCGGCTGCTGAAGGTGCCGCTATTGATCGTGCTGGTTCCCACGACATTCCACTTGCTCCCGTCCCAATAGGAGATGTTTTTGCCGCCGCTGCCCATCCCTTGCAGATTGAGCGCCGTCCCCAACCCCGCCTTGAAACTCGCCGGGCCGGTCACGACCGTCAACTCCGAGTCAAAGGCGAAATCCGCCGGCAGCGTGAGCTGCCACAGGTTCAGATAGAAACCCGCCGGTTGATACTTGTTCGCGTCGCTCGTCTGCCCGGTCAGGCGCATTTGGCCGCCAGTCTCTTGGAGAGTGAAGAAACTGCCGCTCTGGAGCGTCCAGCGCGGGTCCACCACGCCATCCGCAAAATCATCGAAGAAGGTGAAGGTCGCTGCACCGTCGCTCGCGCTTGCGAGCCGGGCGTTGCCATAGGTGAGGATGATGGCGCTCGCGCCCGCCGGGAGATAATTCACCTTGACCCACAGGCGCGTGGCGGTTGTATTGCAGCCATCTTCGAGCCAATAGGGGAGCGCACCGTACTCGTCATAGAAGCGCAAGTCGCCGCAGTCGGCGCGCAGTTTACCGGCAGCGATGAGTTCAGCGGTGTTCAGCGTGACCAGCGTGGGATGAGCGTACAGCGGCCTGCCCGTCGCGTTGGTCAGCGTGATGGGACGCGTGTAACCGGTAGGGCCGAGCGCGAAGCGCCGCCCTTCCAGCGTGAGGCGCGCGCCGCCGGCGGGGAGCGTCCACGCCGGGCTGACGCGGGTAAGCGCCAGCGGGCGCAAATCTACCGCGCCTGCCGTGCGCCAGTCGCCCGGCGGCAGACGGAGCGCGACGGGCTGGGTGTCGCTCAGACCGGCTGTACTGACCACGCACACGCCAGTGGCGATGTGCGTGCTGTAATCGGGTTGGTTGACGCAGCCGGCGGGCGGCCCGTCCCCGATGCGCACAGCGAAATCCAACGGCAACTTGCGGCCCAGCGGCAGGTTCGCTACGGTGCAGCGCGCAGTGACGCCGTCGGCTTGCGGCTGACAGCTCACCGTGAGCGCGGCCACATCCTGCGGGCGGATGAGCGCGCCGGCCACCCAGGCCTGCCGCCCGTATTCCAGCGCGCCGAGGTCAGGCAGCCCCACCGGTTCCATGGGCGCGTCCAGCGCCGGGCTGCCCACATCCGCCCCCGCCTCTACCGCCGGGGAGTAGGGACGCAGAGCATAGTCGCGTGCCGCGCGGTTGACGTAGAGGGGGTCGCCCGCCAGGTTGTGGTGAGCGACGAGCGCCGGGTTGCTCAGGTCTACCTGCGTGCCGATATTGTTGATGAAGACCGTGCCGGAGAGCGCCTGCGGCAGGCCGCCGTAGTTCCCTTTGGCGTCCGCTGCAATCTCGCCATCCACGGTGTTGTTGAAGACGTAGCGATTGGAGGGCTGCCCGGCCAGTTCCGGGATGACGGTCCCGTTCACGCCGTACATAAAGATGCCCGGCGAGGTCGTATTCCACACAATGTTGCGGTAAACGAGGTAATTGTAGGTATCATCATCCAGGTAGATGCCATGTCCGCCCCAGTAGTGGTAAGCGGGATTGAGTTCGGCGGCGTTGTCATGCACCCAGTTGTAGGCGATGGCCGCGTTCTTGCCGTCAGTGCCCCAACTGTAGATGACACCAACATCCATAATCTGTAAGTGCGAGTTGTAGAGGTCGTTGGTGAGAATGTCGAGGCCGGGGTCGGCCTGGACGGGGTAGCGTCCGGCATTGAAGAGCGTGTTCTGGCGCAGCGTATTGCGATCCGCGCCGCCGGGGTTGCTCTGCTGATAGGCCGCGCCGGAGACACCGACTGCGCTACCCATATAGCCCATATCGTACAACACATTGTTCTCGGCTACGTTGCGCAAGCCGCTCAACTTGACCAGTTCCGCCGCGCTGTAAGCCAGCGTGCTGTCGCGCAGCACATTATCGTTGCCGCGGAATTCAATCCCGTATGTGCCGTTGGTGTAGAACAGCGGCGGGATTTGCTGGAAGTGCCAGAGGTAGCGCAGCTCGAGCGCTTGCAAGGTGAGGTGATGCGCGTTGGCGTCTGTGCGGATGCTCGCGCCGAAGATGTGGAGTCCTTCGAGTGTGATGTAGGAGCGTCCGGCGAGGTCGAAGGCCCACAGGCGGCGTTTGGCTTCGATAGTGTGGGCAGCGGGCGCAGCGCCATCCGGCAGCCAGAGGTAGAGCGTGCCGGTCGCGTCGTCGTAGAACCACTCACCGGGCGCATCCAGCGCGCTGAGTTTGCCCCACAGGTAATAGTAATTGGCGACGGCGGGACGGAGCATCGTATCGTCCAGGTCCCACTGCGTGCGCGCGTTGTACGCGCCGGGGTCGGGATTACATACGAAGGTTACGGCGGCGGACGTGGACGCGGTCACATCGCAGGTGGTGTGGATAAGACTGTAACCCGGCCCAAAGTTAATTTTGCCGCCGACCCAGGCGCCCGGCGCAAAGGCGGCGAGCGCGGTGTCCGTGTAGACCGCGCTGTAGGTGCTCAGCAGCCGGACGCCCTCGGCCTGCGCTTTATCCGCGTTGGTGAAGTGTGTCACGCGATCTAGCGGCACATTGGGCCAGCGCGCTTCGGGCATCATCAAGCCATCCACCCAAATCTGGTTGTTGGTCACCTGGGTGGGGGTGCGGACGTTGAGATTCCACCCCAGCGCTGTGCGGTAAATCGCGCCGCTGTGCAGCGTCCACGGGCCGGCGACCACATCCGCGCCGCTGATGATGACCTGCTCGTCGTTGTAGGGCTTGAAGGTGATAGGCGCGTCGGCGGTCCCGGAGCGGGCCGGACGCACGGTCTCGCGGTAGACGCCCGCGCGGATGAAGCAGGTATCCCCCGTCGTTGCAACCTCCGCGCACTTCTGGATGGTGCGGAACGGTGCGGCCAGCGTGCCGGGGTTGGCATCGTTGCCGTCGGGGGCGACGTAATAGGCGGTGGACGCGGCGCGGCTCGCGCTCACGCTCACTGCAAGGGCAATGGCTAACAGTACGAGCAGGCGGATGGGTTTCATAGGCAAGTAGCTCCTTCCTGTAAACGAGAACGGCTGAACAGTTAGGGTGACTCCAGTATACACAAAACTGTGGCTTCACGCAATAAGCGATAAACTGCGAGCGTTCGGGGTTTGGTGAAAGAAGCGATCGTGTCTCACTTCAGTCAATTTTAGCGGCATCGTCGAAGGCCTTTGCCCTACTATACGAGGAAATTTACGGCAACAGAAAGTACCACAACATCCAACCTGGGCGTTTCTTGTACTGAGGCAACAGCAACTCGTGCAGGACCTGACCGTGTTCTGCTGGAGGGAGGCCACACGGCCCGGCTGAGGCCGTAACCGTGTGGCTTAGTCGGGGCGCGGGGATTTGAACCCCGGACCTCACGGACCCGAACCGTGCGCGCTAAACCAAGCTGCGCTACGCCCCGAACGGCGCTTATCATACCACAAGCAAGGATTTTGACAAGTCGGCGAAGCCCCCTCCCGCTCGGTGATTGAAATCACCTCATTGGGCCTGTGCCGACCGGGTCCTGCCTCGGCGCAGGCCGTTAAACTTCATAACGGGGGGTAAAAGCTCCCTCCCCGCAAGCGGGGAGGGCTGGGTAGGGGCCTGCGACCAGGCTCCGCGCACGCGGCCAGCCCCCTACCCCCGCAAGCGGGGCAGCCCCCCCTTCCCCCCGCAAGCGGGGCAGCCCCCCTTTCCCCCCGCAAGCGGG
>DAOTZR010000195.1:0-8549 GCA_034434315.1 Anaerolineae bacterium | reverse complement strand
CTGGCAGAGCGGAAGACTTCAGGCGTGGTTTCAAAATAATCCGCTCCCCTTTATCACGCCTACGCCCTGGATTACGGAGGCGCCCCCTCCTTCTCCCACGCCAGTCACGACGCTGACCCCAACGGCGGAGCCTGCGCCTGCCGTGTGCCGCTATCAGGCCAGCCTTGAAAAGGTGGATGTGCGGCCAGCGGCCCAGGTGCCTCCACAAACACCGCTCGTAGCTCATGTCACGCTCCACAATACGGGCACCTGCGCTTTGACCGAGACAGGCCGGCTGATCCTCACAGACGCGGAAAGGGAAGAGCCGGCGCAGATCCTCACGATAGAGCCCCTGGCCGCGGGTGGGTATCAGCACTTCATCGTGGAACTGCCCACACCGGATGCGGAAGGCTTCTTCACCTACACGTTGCGCGCTGCGTGGACCCAGCCTGTGGCTTTGCAGAGCGTCTACACGGCCACGTATCAGGCTTCGGCGACTGCGGTCCTGGTCACACCGCCGCCTTTGGTGCCAACACCAACGCCCAATCTGGCCCAACCGCTAGAGGCCCGTCCTCCGGTTCTCGTGGAATGGGCTGAAGATTTGACCCGCGGGTTGTGGTATGGGACCCTGCGCCTGCAGGCCAGGGGCGGGACGGGCGCTTACCAGTTTTCCATCATCACCGGGCAGGGCGAAACGCTTTTACCCGGTTCTGAACTTCAGTTTACCTGGCCGCGTTGCCAGGATTTCCCACTCACGCTACGCATCCTTTCCGGACAGGAAGAGGTGTTCTGGAATGGCCGTATCGCTTATCCTTACGCGGAACGTTGCCAGCCCTGAGCATATCGGATTCATTAACCTCAATTTGGGTTCAGAAAAGCCATCCGCAAAGCGCTTTGGGGATGGCTTTTTTTTTACGCCTGGAAGAAAGGAGGTGAGGTCGCATCACCAATACCCGGTGAAGTTCCTGGTTGCGCTTTAAATCTCTGTAACATTTTCATCTTATGGAGGTGAAGCATGTCGCGACGTTGGGTAGCTTTATGGCTAAGTTTAAGCCTGATCCTGAGTACCTGGATCAGCCTGGGACCGGGTGTGGCCGCCCGTCCGCTGCCTCCAGAGGACCTTGCGGCTTTAGAGGCCGCCCCTCAGAACAGTCCCACCCAGGTTACGCTGGTCGGTAATCTTCAAAGCCATCTGGGCGTTGGCTGCGGTGACTGGGATCCGGCCTGTACCGGCAGCAATCTGACCTACCAGGGCTACGGTGTCTGGCGCGGAGAGTTCACCGTCCAGACCGATACGCCCACGACCTGGGAATACAAGGTCGCCCTGAACGGCACATGGGATGAGAGCTATATGGGGAACCACAATAACGGCTGGAATACCCTGCTCCCCCTGGATAGCACTCGTGCCGTGCGGTTCTACTTCGACTACAAAACAAAAGCGGTGCTGGACAATGTCGTGGATAAAATCGCAGTAGCCGCAGGTACGTTCCAAAACGAGCTAGGTTGCTCTGGCGAGTGGCAACCCGCGTGCGTCAATACCCTGCTCACTGACCCCGACGGTGATGGGATTTACGAGTTCCGCAGTAAAGACATCCCCGCCGGCAGTTACGAGTTCAAGGTTGCCATGAATGAGGCCTGGGATGAGTCCTATCCCGGCAGCAACATGGCCTTCAACGTCCCTAATGATGGGGATACGGTGATCATCACCTGGAACGCCACTACTAAGGAAGTCAGGGTCAAGGTGGAAACGCCCAGGGTGGTGGATTACGTCATCTTCCACTATCACCGTCCGGCTGGCGACTACGAGGGCTGGGGCCTGCATCTGTGGGGCTCGGCGGATGAAGAAGATGTGACCTGGAGCAATCCCAAGCCCTTCGCCGGCTTCGATGATTTCGGCGCTTATGTCGCCGTCAAGGTAAGCGACCCAACCCAGCCTATGGGTTTTATCGTCCACAAGGGGGATGAGAAGGACACGCCCGCTGACCGTTTCATTCTCCCCGAAGCTGCGCCGGAAGTGTGGATTGTCCAGGGCGATGCCACCAATTACACTTCGCGCGCCCAGGCGCAAAAATTCGTCACCGTGCATTACCATCGTCCCGGCGGTGATTACGATGGCTGGGGCTTGCACCTGTGGCAGCCGGGTCTGTGGGGAACAGACTGGAACGCGCCCCTGATGCCAGCGGACTTCGACGATTACGGCGCGGTCTTCACCATTAGCCAGGAACAGTTCCCGCAGATTGATTTCACTCAGCCCATCAACTTCATCGTCCACAAGGGCGATGAAAAAGATCCGGATATGGACCGCGCTTTCGATCCCCTGACCACGCCGGTCGTCTGGCTCAAACAGGGCGATGCGAAGGTTTACGCCCAGCGCGGCGCTGCGGAAAACTACGTCTTGCTACACTACCGCCGTCTGGCAGGGGATTACGGCGACTATTCCAGTAGCGATTACCACGATTTCTGGGGCGTGCATGCCTGGGACGGCGTCGCGGATCCCGGCTGGACCACCCCGTACAAGGCGCTGGAGCAAGATGACTATGGCGTGGTCTTCAAGCTGCCCCTGAACGACGGTGCGACCACGTTCGGCTACATCGTCCATCGTGGGGATGAAAAAGACCCCGGCCCGGACCAGTTCATTGATGTGACCGAAACCGGCTACGAGATCTGGCTGGCCCAGGGTTTGGCCATCGGCGGCGTTCAGGAAAAGTTCACCCATCCGGCCATTCCCCTGGCTAAACTCTCTCGCCTGCAATCCGGCGATCTGAGCCGGCAAAAGGCCTACTGGGTCACGCGTGACACCATCGCCTGGGTCCAGGCCACCGACCCGGACGCCACCTATCACCTGTGCGCCAGCGCCACGGCGACCCTCACCCTGGAGAAAACCGGCATCGCCAACGGCGATTGCGTCACCCTCACGCCGGATCCGGCGGGCCTGCCCGACGCAGTCAAGGTCAAGTTCCCGCATCTGGCCGCCCTGCCCGCCCTCAAACTGGCTGAAGCCGATCTGGCTCAGGTCCCGGCGCTGCTCAAGGGCCAGATAGCCGTGGATATGGTGAAGGACGGTGCGGTGCTCGACGCCACCGGATTGCAGATTCCCGGCGTGCTGGACGACCTCTACACCTACACCGGCCCGCTCGGTGTCATCTACGAGACGCCGGCCACGCCCAGTGGCCTGAATCAGACCGAAACCCCGACCATTACCCTCAAGCTCTGGGCGCCCACGGCTCAGGACGTCACGCTCCTGGTCTACGCCGACCCCATCACCACCACGGTCACCCCCCATCCCATGGAGCTGGACCCGGAGACCGGCGTCTGGTCCTACAGTGGCGCCTTTGAGGAATTGCATCACAAGTACTACCTTTATCAGGTCACGGTTTTCGCCCCCAGCACCCAGCAGATCGAGGTCAACCGCGTCACCGATCCTTACGCCATTGGCCTGTCCATGAACAGCCAGCGCAGCTTCATCTTCGACCTGGCCACCGAATTCAAGCCCGAAGGCTGGGAGACCCTGCGCAAGCCTTCCCTGGTGCGGCCAGAGGACATCGTCATCTACGAGCTGCACATGCGCGACTTCAGCGTCAACGATCCCAGCGTCCCCGAAGCCTGGCGCGGCACTTACATGGCCTTCACGGTAAGCGATTCCTATGGCATGCAACATCTACGGGCTTTGGCGGAAGCGGGCCTCACGCACATTCACCTTCTGCCGAGCTTCGACATCGCCACCATCAACGAGGATGCGACCCAGCGCCAGGAGCCCGATTGGGAGGAACTGGCAAGTTACGCGCCGGATTCCGAGCAACAACAAGCCATCATCGCCGAGCTGCGCGACCAGGATGCTTACAACTGGGGCTACGACCCGTTCCATTACAACGTCCCCGAAGGCAGCTACGCCACAAATCCGGAGGGCGGTGCGCGCACTCTGGAGTTCCGCAGCATGGTCCAGGCCCTGAATCAGGCCGGGTTGCGCGTCGTCATGGACGTGGTCTACAATCACACCAACGCCCATGGGCAGACGGAGAAATCCGTGCTCGACCGCATCGTTCCGGGCTATTATCACCGCCTGAACGCCAACGGCCAGGTGGAAAACAGCACCTGCTGCTCGAACACAGCGAGCGAGCACGCCATGATGGAAAAGCTGCTGATTGACTCGGTGCTGATGTGGGCCAAATACTACAAGGTGGATGGCTTCCGCTTCGACATCATGGGGCATCACATGAAGAGCAACCTGCTCAAGCTGCGGGCGGCCCTGGATGAGCTGACGCCGGACAAGGACGGCGTGGATGGTAAAGCCATCTACCTCTACGGCGAGGGCTGGAGCTTTGGCGAGATGGCCAACAACGCCCGCGGCGAAAACGCCTCGCAGCTCAACATGGCCGGCACAGGCATCGGCAGTTTCAACGACCGCCTGCGTGATGCCGTCCGCGGTGGTGGCCCCTTTGACAGCGGCGAAACCCTGATCCGCACTCAGGGCTTCATCAACGGCCTGTATTACGATCCCAACGCCCTCAACAGCGGCTCCGATGAGGAAAAGGCGAAGCTGCTCTACTACTCCGACCTCATCCGCATCGGGCTGGCGGGGAATCTTTCCGACTACACGTTTGAGGATCGGAACGGCAACCTGATAGAGGGGCGTGAGATTGACTACTTCGGCCAACCGGCCGGCTACACCGCCGACCCGCAGGAAAACATCGTCTACATCTCCGCCCACGATAACCAGACACTCTTCGACAACAACACCTACAAACTGCCAGAGGGCACTTCCATGGCGGATCGGGTACGCGCGCAGAACCTGGGCATCAGCATCGTGGCGCTGGCGCAGGGCGTGCCCTTCTTCCACGCCGGCGTGGACATGCTGCGCTCCAAGTCCTTCGACCGCGACAGCTACAACTCCGGCGACTGGTTCAACAAACTCGACTTCACCTATCAGGACAACAACTTCGGCGTTGGCCTGCCGCCGGCTGAGAAGAACGCTGAAAACTGGGACCTGATCCAGCCCCTGCTCGCCAACCCCGACCTCAAACCGGCGTCGGAAGACATCCTGAAGAGCGTGATGCACATGCGCGAAATCCTGCGCATCCGCAAGAGCTCGCCGCTCTTCCGCCTGGAGACCGCGACCCAGGTCCAGGACCACCTGCGCTTCTACAACACCGGCCCCGATCAGATTCCGGGCCTGATCGTGATGGAGCTGCACGACGAGGCCGGCGAGATCGTCAAGGTAGGGTATCCGCGCCTGGTGGTGTTCTTCAACGCCACGGATGAAGCCGTCACCTTTACGGCGGAGGAGCTGGCCGGGCTGGACCTGACGCTGCACCCGATTCAGGCGCACAGTGCCGATGAGGTGGTGAAGACCGCGAGCTACGCCGCCGAAACAGGCAGCTTCACCGTCCCCGCCCGCACCACGGCGGTCTTCGTGGAGCGCGTCAAGATTCGCTTCCCCATCATCTTCCGCCACGCTGTACCGGCTACACCGTAACCATCAGTCAACTCCTACGGGGCGGGCCATAAACCCGCCCCGTAAGGCTTTCCTGGTCCAATTACTTCGTAACTGCTCAGCCTGACGAAGAGGCGCGAGGTTGGAGGAAGGGTGGATAGAAAGGCTCACCGTCCAAGGCCATCTTCAAAGCTTCGAGCACGCGCTGGCCATTCTTGCACGCGGTGGAGATGTAGCTGCGAATCTGACAAAAAGTGCGCGCGCCTTTTTGTGCGCGAAAGCAACCCGACACTTTCTGTTTCAACTTGACCATGCGCAGGTCACGTTCGGCCAGGTTGTTGGCATACGGCACCTTAAAATCGTACATAAACGCCAGCACTTCCCGCTGATGATCCTGCAGTCGGTCGAGCAGCTTCCTGGCCTGGCTTTGCTTCTTGCGCCCGCGCTTTTTCACCGGCGGTTCGGGCGGTGATGGGTTGGCTTCCAGTCCCCGCGCGACGAGAAGGGCGTAACGGGCTTCGAAATCGGCCAGTTGACGCTCGCTTAAGATGATGTGACCCTGCTCTTTCGCTGCCGCCACAGTCTCTTTGATCTCGAGCAGCAGGTGGATCATCCCATCGGCCCATTCTTGCTCATACTGCTCTTCGATGAAGACCCACTCTCTCTGGTGATGCGCGTTACAGCGCGCGTGTCGGGCTTCCGGATACTGCGCATAGGAACTGTACCCATCGTGGACGTGATCCCCCTCCGCAGCGGCAAGATGCCGATCGCATTTTGATCTTCCAGTGCGCGTACCCTGCTGGCGAGTTGGCCAATTGTCCGTTCGATCAACGCAACAATCGCCTCCTCGCCTTGCAGGTAGGCTTCGTGAATCTCTTCACGGGTCGGCATCACAAATCGGGTTACGGCGCTATTGTCGCTGGTTTGTGCGATTTTGGCAAGTCGAGAAAGGCGAATCAAGGTGAGCAGTTACGAAATTATTACGAACACATCATCCGCGACGAAGAATCCCTGAACCGCATCCGCGCGTACATGGCCAACAATCCATTGAAATGGCAATCCGATCGGATAAATCAATGGTAGGGGCGGGTTATGAACCCGTCCCTACCGAACCCACCCCTGAATCTATCCCTGGACCGTGCTATAATGCACGCCATGCAACCCACACTGGATACCGAAATGCGCCTGTGGCAAGCCGGCTATGCTGGCGTAGCCGGCCTGGACGAAGCTGGACGCGGCTGTTGGGCTGGCCCGGTCTATGCCGGCGCGGTGATGCTCGCACCGGGGACGGAGTTGCCCGGCGTGCGCGATTCCAAGACGCTCGCGCCGGCGCGCCGTGCCGCCCTGCTGGAATTGATTACGCAGCGCGCCCTGAGCTGGGGCGTAGGCTGGGCCACGGTCGAAGAGATTGACGCGCTGGGTATCCTCCCGGCCACGCGCCTGGCGCTGCAGCGCGCCCTGGAGCAGCTCGCCCCGCCCCCGCAGGCCCTCATCCTGGACGCTATCACCCTGCCGGACATCCCTTTGCCCCAGACCGCCTTCCCACGGGCCGATGCGCTGGCGCTTTCCGTAGCTGCGGCCAGCATCGTGGCCAAGGTGCACCGGGACCGCTGGATGGCGGAGGTGGCGGACCGGCTGTACCCTGGCTACGGCTTCGCCCGGCATAAAGGCTACGGCACGGCGGAGCATCAGGCCGCGCTGGCCGCCTGGGGCCCCTGCCCGCTGCATCGGCGCAATTTCGCCCCCATCGCGCGCTTGCTGCGGCCCCCTTCCTCCCCAAACGAACCGGAGACGCACAGGCCATGAGCCGGCAGGTGGTGTTCGTAGGGCCGTTTGGCCTGCGTCCCCGCGGGACGATGAGCGTGCGCGCCCTCCCCCTGGCGCGCGCCCTCGTGCGCCAGGGCCTGCACGTGACGCTGCTCCTGCCCCCCTGGCAAAATCCGGAGGACGCCGGACGGGTCTGGGAGGATGAGGGGGTGCGCATCGAAAATCTGCCCTTGCCGCGCGGCGTGCCGGGCTGGTTCCACGCCCGCCTGACCGCCGGGCTGCTACGCCGTCTGCACGCCCTGCGTCCCGACGTGGTCCACGTCTTCAAGCCCAAAGCTTACGCCGGCCTGGTGCACATCCTGGCGCGCCGGCGCTATCCGATCGTGGTGGATACGGACGACTGGGAAGGGCCAGGCGGTTGGAACGATCTGGCACCCTATCCCCGTCTGCTCAAGGGCTTTTTCGCCTGGCAGGAACGGTGGGGGTTGACGCACGCCCGCGCGGTGACGGTGGCCAGCCGGGCCCTGGAGACGCTCACCTGGGCGCTGGGCGTTGCACCAGCGCGCGTCCATTACATGCCCAACGGGGTCGCCTGGCCTTTTCCGCCAGTCACCTCCATCTCCGGCCCGCCCACCCTACTGCTCTACACGCGCTTTTTCGAGTTCGATCTCCAGCGCCTGTGGCGGATTGTGCAGCGCGTCCGCGCCGCCCTGCCGGACGTGCGCCTGCTGGTGGTCGGCAAGGGGTTGTTCGGGGAGGAGCAGCGCCTGCTGACACTGGCCCAGGCTTCCGCCTGGACCGGGCTGGAGTATGCCGGATGGGGGGATATGGCGGCTTTACCGGGTTACTTTGCGCGGGCGCAGGTGGCCCTGTATCCCTTCGATGACACCCTCATCAACCGCACCAAGTGCCCGGTGAAGCTGCTGGACCTGCTGGCCGCCGGGGTTCCGGTGGTCGGGGAAGCGGTCGGCCAGCTCACCGAGATGATTCGTCACGGGGAAAGCGGTCTGCTGGTGCCCGTTGGAGATGAGGTTGCATTCGCGGAGGCGCTCATCGCCCTGCTGCGCGACCCCGCTCAGGCCCGCGCCATGGGGGAACGTGCCGCCGCTGATGTCCGGCAACGCTTCGACTGGGACAGGTTGGCTACACGCGCAGCGCAGGTGTATATAAGCGTCGCTGAGCGCTAATGCTCTGTTAGTCAGGATTTTGCTTTTAGGGTCACCTTACCCCTCTTCCTCCCACTCTCTCCTTAAAATGAAGTTTCACGTAACGACCTACCGCCTTGTTAAACTCAATTTTGCTGTTTTTGTAGTGGTCAGCGACATAATGCAACAGCATGATTCGTTCAATTCACATAAGCCAAACACGGTTT
>DAOTZR010000194.1:0-16295 GCA_034434315.1 Anaerolineae bacterium | reverse complement strand
CATCAAGTCGAGCAGGATGAGGGCGGGCGCGGACTGGCGGATCAGGGCGAGCGCTTCGGCCCCGCCAGCCGCTTCGGCGACCTGATAACCGGCGTCGGTGAGGATGCGCGAGAGCAGGCGCCGGTCGTCCTCCGTATCATCCACCACCAGAACCCGCGCGCCATCAGGCGCTTCCAGGCGCGCCAGGGCGTCCAAGAGGTCCTGCTCCATGATGGGTTTCACCAGGTAATCGCTGCCCCCCATGCTCAGGCCTTTGCCGACTTCGTTGACGATGGAGCAGACGATGATGGGAATGTTGCGCGTTTCCGGATCGGATTTCAGCTCCTGAATAACCTGCCAGCCGTCGCGGTTGGGCATGAGGATGTCCAGGGTGATGGCATAGGGGCGCAGACGCTTAGCCTCGGTGAGGACGTATTCGGGGTGAGATATGCCGACAACGTTGTAGCCGCGGCGCTCCAGGTAGCGGCGGAAGAGCTGGAGCACGCCGGGATCGTCGTCCACCGCCAGGACCACACGCCGGGCCACGGGTTCGGTTTCTTCGCGTTCACGCCGCTCACGCTCCGCCTGGGTCTTTTGTTGTTGTTCTTTCGAGGGGCCTTGAATCGGCAGGGAGACGTAGAAGGTTGTGCCCTGACCGACCACACTTTCCAGCCAGATGTCGCCGCCATGCATGCGGACAAATTCGCGGCTGATGGGCAGGCCCAGGCCGGTACCGCCGTATTTGCGGGTAGAGGAGGAGTCCACCTGGGTGAATTTTTCAAACACTTTGTCCCACGCCTCGCGCGGAATGCCAATACCGGTGTCTTCAACGCTGATGAGCACCCGTTCAGCATCGTGCGTGACGCGCAGGCGGATAAAGCCATGGTCGGTAAATTTGGCCGCGTTCGACATGAGGTTGAGCAGCACCTGGCGGATACGCTGGGCATCGGCAATAATGGTGGGTAAGTCGTCGGGCACCTCCTGGAGAAGTTGAACGGGCTTGTCTTTGACCAGGGCGACCGAGGCAGACATGACGGTGCGAATGATGTCTTTCAAGTTGCACGGTTCGAAGCTCAGTTCCATCTTGCCCGCTTCGATCTTGGAGAGGTCCAGGATACTATTAATCAGGCCGAGGAGGTGCTGCCCGCTTTCGTAGATGGCCTGCAGGTCGGTCTGCTGCATTTCGGTGAGCGGGCCATCAATGCCCTTGAGGATGACGCGCGAGAAGCCGATGATGGAGTTGAGCGGGGTGCGCAGCTCGTGGGACATGTTGGCCAGGAATTCGGTTTTGAGGCGGTCCACTTCTTTCAGGCGCTCGGCGGTTTCCTGGGCCTCTTCGTAAAGGCGTGCATTTTCCAGAGCCACGCCAACGTTTACCATAGCCACGCGCAAGAAGGTGCGCAGTTCTTCATCAATGCGGCGTTGGGAACTGCGCCGGCCCAGGACAAAGATACCGCGGGCCTGATCACGGGCAATCACGGGTACGATGAAGATTTCCCGGATTTTCAGCTCGTTCATGAGGCCGATTAAATCAGGGTGCTTAAGGGCGCGGCGCAGATCCGCTGTGAGGAGAGGCTCCTGCGTATCTACGGCCCAGGCCAGCCCTGGCAGCTCGGCGATAGGGGCCTTCAAATCCGGCAGGTTTGGGACGGGAGTGCCATCTTCTTGATAGGCTCCGCCGAGAATCAGATCTTCTTTATCGCGACGGAAGGCCAGCACGGTGAATTGCAGGCGTTGCGCCAGGAGCTGGCCCACGTCACTAAAGAGTGTGACGGTATCCAGAGAGCGCGAGGCGGTTTGCAGGACTTCGTTAAGCAGAGCCCGGCGTTCCGCCTCCGAACGGGTAGCGTCAAGCAGGGTCATGTTATCCAGGGAAACCGAAGCGCTTTGCACCAGGGACTGGTAGAATTGCAGCTCTTCCTGAGAGAAGTCATGCGGTTGCGCGGTGTAGATAATGACCACACCATACAGCCGCTCACGTTGACGGAGGGCCAGCATGGCCATGCCCCGTACCCGCATCTGGGCGTACATCTGGCGCATCTCCGGGGTCACACGCGGATCGTTCATCAGATCAGGGATCACCAGTTGCCTATCACGGCTGATAGTGGCGATGAAATCCCCAAAAAGCGCCAGGTTAAACACATTGGTCTGGAGGGGTTGGGTACGGACATGGCGTTGCCAGCGCGCCAGGACGTGTAACTCGGTTGGGGTCTCGGCAGGCAACAGCAGACCGGCCACAACCCGTGCCGGCTCTGGGCGGGTGCTCGCCCCTTCAACGGTCACTTGCAGCAGCTCCTGGACGGTGCGGGCTTGCGCCATCCGTTGTCCCAGGTCATACAGCAGACGCGTCTGGGCCAGGGATTGCTGGGATTGCTCAAAGAAGAGGCGGTTTTCCAACGCCAGCGCCATCTGTTCACTCACGGCACTGACCAGGGCGAGATCTTCTTCGGACCACTCGCGCGTCTGTTCAGGGTCGGCAAAGCTCAACACCCCCAGGAGCTGGTCGCGCATTTGAACCGGGGAAAGCAAGGCCGTGCCCTCTTGATGGGGAATCACAGCCGGTTGCCCCTGCAAAACCGGTTCGGGGAGTTCGCGCATCACCGGCGTTTCCAGCGGTTCCAGGGTCGTGAGGTCATAGCGATAGCCCAGGAAGGCACTGCGCGACTCAAAAGCAGCCCAGGCCTCACCCACTGACCGGCGCTGAATCTCCTGCAACTGCTGCAAACTGGCCTGCGCTTCGGCGTAAAGCCGGGCATTGGTGATAGCGTTGGCCAGTTGATCGGCGACGGTCTGCAAGACGGTAATATCTTCCTGCGAAAAAGCCTGAGGCGCGCTGCTCTGGATGGTAAGCGCGCCGATCACTTTACCGCGGGCCATCAAAGGTAAGGCCATTTCGGAACGGGTGAGAGGAAGATGGGGGTTATCAAACCGCACGGCCTCCTCCCCGACGTCAAAGCTGATGCGCGGCTCGCCGTGCAAGATACACCAACCGATCATCGAAGTTTCGCCCACAGCCAGTTTATGCCCCGCCGCCAGCATGGCCCGTCCAGCCTCGCCTGTCCCGGCGCGCAGAACAGCGTAAAGGCCGGCATCATCCAACAGGAACAGGCCTACGTAGTAGTAATCAAAGCCGGAGCGGATGAGTTCAACCGAGGTGTCGAGCAATTCGCGCAGGTCAAGGATGGACGTGGCGGCCCGTGAGACTTCCGCGGCCACCTTCAAGCGTGCTGCATAGCGCCCGGCCCGCTCTTCCAGACGCTGCAACTGCGCTGCCTCGAAGTGTTGCACGAAGGTATAGCTCCAGACCTCGTAATAGGCATCGGTCGCCCCCAGAAGCTGGTTCAGGGCCGCATCAGGGCTGAGTTCCCGCACCAGGCGGCGCAGGGTTTGTCCAAGCGAAAGGACAACGGGCATAGCCATCTCCCTTCCGGCCCAGAAGGCACCGCGCGCCGCTGCCAGGGCAGCTTCGGGCTGACGCAGATACTGCATCCAGGCTTCCCACTCCACGGCGGCGTATTGCAACGCTTCCTCATCGCTGGCTACAGCCGGACGGAGAGCTGTAGCCAGAAGTGGGAGGAATTCTGTGCGCCGGGCTTCCAATTGCGTAATCAGGTCGGACAGCGGTTTATTCTCGGCCATGGCTCACATTTCCTTACTCTTCTTCAGGCTGTGATTCAGAGAGCAGTTCCCCACTCTGCCCCCGATTCATCAGGAGTTGCACAATATTCTGAGGGGTTCCCAAAGCGCGGCCCAATTCGCGCAGAGCGGTGCGCAACACGCCCTGAACATCGGGAGCCGCTTGCAATTGTCCGGTAATTTCGCGGATGAGACGTTCGCGGCGAGCACGGGCCTCGCTGGCGGATAGCTGGGAGATGTTCTGAATGGCCACCGCAGCCTGTTGCGCCAGACTCATCAGACGTCGCAACTCGATATCAGTAAACTCACGCGGCTGGGGATAAAGGGCATTGATGAAGCCAATACGCTGTCCCGCGGCCAGCAGCGGAACAAACAGCGCACTGCGCGCCCCCATAAGCCGCAAGAGCAACGCCCGTGAGTGACGGTCAAGGCGCGAGTCGAGCGTCAGGTCGCTGATGATTCCCGGCTCATCCGCCGAAAGGATAAAGTGGGAAAGCCCAAACTCACGAATGTCATAGCGCCGGACCAGGCGAATGGGGGTAGGCTCGCCTGTGTACCACCGCGCCAGGACCAGGGTCCATTCAGGCATCTGATCTCCCAACCAGGGACGGTTAAAAAGCTGAATGCTTACATCGTGAGACCCCTCGCCGATCACGGTATAGCGACGCAGGGTGGTCAGGATAGCCTCATAATCCTGAGCACGGGTCAGTTCGCCGGTAGCCTGATAGAGCAATTCGGTCTCGGCCAGGGCCTGCTGCAGCTCCAGCGAACGTCGGCGCGTTTCCTCCAACAGGCTCATATTCTCCAGTACGACCGCAACCTGGCTGGCCAGGTTGCGCGCCATGAGGCGCATCTCCGGATCCAGGGGCGGATCAGACACAAGTGAAATCAGTCCCAAAACCCCGCGGTAAGCAGAACCGGTACGAATAGGTACATATAACACACGGTCGAAGGTGTAGCGCGTCCGCAACTCGTCAAAAAGGGGCAAAGCTTCAATCCAATGCGCGAGCTCTGCCTCGGTCAGGCCGCGGAAGAAAAGCTGGTGCTCCGGCGTCAGGGCATAAACCCCTCCCGGCTCCACCAGGGGGGTTGTGTCGGCTCCCAGGAAGGCCTGGAGACGTACACTGAAAGTAACCGGGTCTTCAAAGGTGAGTACCACCACAGCCATGCGTAGCCCCTGCGCCAGGATGCGGGCAATCTGTTGCAGGGCCTCTTCCGGAGTCGCCGCGGAGGCCGCTGTGCGCAACACGGCGTTCAGCAGCGCCTGTTGCCGGGCATTGCGCTGCGCGTCTTCAAAGAGACGGGCATTTTCCAAAGCCAGAGCGGCCTGCTCGCTCACGCTTTCGACCAGCTCCAGTTCGTCGCGCGTCCAGGTACGCCGGGGGTCGAACAGCGAAAGCACGCCAATCAGTTCCCGTCCCAGACGCATCGGCTGCATCAACAAGGCCCGCCCCCCGTCTTTTTCCATGGTGTAGCGGGTATCGGGGTGATACAGGGTGGATGGTAATGGGAAGGGAGGAGCAGCATAGGTGGAAACCCGGTCGTATTCGTACGCCAGGGCCTGAATGCGGGTCATGACGCGCGCCCAGCCTTCCCGGCTGAAGTCCTGATATAACGCTTCGAGTTCCTGAACCATGCCTTGCATCTGCTCCAAAAGGCGGGCGTTTTCCAGGGCAATGGCCACTTGATCGGCCATCAGTTGCAGGTTTTCTTCATCTTCGCTGGTAAAAGCCGCCGGTTCCGTACTCTGAACGTCCAAAACGCCGATAACACGGGATCCTACACGCAGTGGCAAGGCCATCTCCGAGCGTGTATCGGGCAGATCGGGGTTACGCACCCAGACCACATCGCCCCCTACGTCCAGGGCAATGCGGGGACGACCCGTAGCCGCAACAGTACCGACAATACCGCGCCCAACCTGGAGTTTATGGCCCCGCGCCAGCATCCGTCGTCCACCTTCGGAAGAAGCCGCCTGCAACAACACCCATTCCTGGCGTTCGTCAACCAGGAAGATGGCGGCGTGGTAAAAGCCAAAATTCTGCGAAATGGCATTCACCGTCGTCCGCATTAAGGTAGGCACATCCCGTACGAGCGCAGCTTCCCGGCTCACCAGACTTGCTGCCTGAAGCTGGCGCGATTTGCGCTCCAGATCGGCTGTACGGACTGCAACCTTCTCCTCCAGGCTTTCGACCATATCGTTCAGGCGGGTAGTCATGGCATTAAAAGACTCGGTGAGGAAGCCAATTTCATCAGCCGTTTGAACCGGAATGCGATGACGCAGGTCACCGGCACCGATGAGCGTTACGCCCTCGGTCAACACGTTGAGCGGGTTGATGACCCAACGGGTGATCGCAAACTGGACCAGGGCCACCACCGCCAGCATGGCCAGGGTCACCGCCAAAACCGGAGCGAGTGTGATCAAAGGGGGAGTGACCTGGCTGGCTAAAACGCCCGCCACAATGTACAGGTCGCGTTGGGCCGCCAGGCCGGAGAGTTTGACCTGGCGGATAATCAGATACGTATCACCATAGACGGGGAGGTTCCGACGCATCTCCCCTTCCTGCAAATGCGCCAGCTCTACAACATAACGTCCCTCAAAAGCTTCATTGGAATGGTACAGCACCGTGCCTGTATCAAACACCAGCGTAACGAAAGCGACCCGTTCCAACCCGGAGCCTGACGTGCGCACTTCATTGCGCAACCCCTGCACATCGTAGATTGATGAGATATAAGGGATAACATCCTGGATGGTCCGTTGCAAGTCACGCACGAGAACGCGCGCCTCGCCCAGGCTGTTATCCCGATAAGCACTCTGGTACTGTTGGCCAATGTACACCAGAACCGGCACCACCAAAAGCAGGGGGAACAGCCCTGACCAGAGCAACAAACGCCAGCGCAAAGGCAACTTTCGAGCTTTCATCGCGATCCTCCAGGCGACGCCAGCAGCGTGCGATAAAGTTTACCCGTTACAGGCACTTTGAGCGGAATTCCCAGGTTCCAGAAATCCGCTGCGGCAAGATTAAGCAGTAAAGGATTGGGCGAAGAACGCATCACCCCCAAACTGGAGGGCGAAACGCCCTGTTGCAGTTGCACCACCAGAGTGCCTGCCTGCTCGCCTAAAGCCCTACGCGAAACCACCAGACCACCGATAGCGCCAAATTCCACCGGACGTTGCTGCAGAGCATATACCGGCACCGGCGTGTGGGTAAGGGTCCAGGTCAACACCTCGTCTTCCGGAATCAGAGCGCCGGACTGGTCGCGCAAAGCATGGTAATTTCCTAGCAGGATGAAATCATACCCGGCGTTTACGGTTTCGGTAAGCACGACGCGCTGCCAGTACTCCCATTTTTCTACCTGACGCAGGGGAGGCATATACATGGTTTCCAGTTGGGCTTCGGAGAGTTCTTGATACAACCGCTGGATGCTGGAGCGCGTTTCGGTCGAATCATCTGTGAGGAAAACATAGCTGCGCGCATTGGGCATCATGGCCTGAGCCAGGCGCACGGTCTGCACAGGATAAGGCCATTCCAAAATCCCAACCGCGTTGGGCAAGGCTTTTAACGCGTCCGACGGCTCAGCATCCAACCCGCAATAGATGAGCACCTGTTCAGGATCGGGGTAGGGATTCAGGAGCTGTTTGATCGCTTCATCATCGCACACGATCAACACATCGGGGTGAAGTTCGGCCATGAGTGAGCGCGCCTCCACCACTCGCGCCATATACCCTCCCACATCCCGCACGCTATCCAGATAGATCTCACGTAAAATCAAATTTCGGCCCGGCTGATATTGGGCTCTTCCCAGGGCGGTAAGCAAACCCGCGCGGAATTCTTTAGAGAGAGGATCCTCAGCCCCATAACTTCCTACCAGGGCCAATCGCAAAGGCCGATCGTAAATCATCGGCGTAGGCGTAGGCGTCAAGGTAGGGAGAAGCCGAGGCGTAGGCGTTTCCAGGTTGGCGCCGGTACAGGCCGTCAGAATCAGGACAAGCATGACGGCTTCTCCCATAAAGATGAGTAAGCCAGGACGTTTAGTCGGTTTCATAGGTCTCCAGGGCGGTTTGACTTCGCCGCTCCTCAAAGGGCACAAGCTGAACGCGGACGCGTTCGGTGTTGAGCGCCCGCCCTACTTCCTGAACCAGATTGCGCAGAACGGCTTCCACATTGGAACTGGCCCGCAGCCGGGCAACAATGGCGCTGCGCGCGCGCTCATTCAAGGCTCGTAAGCGGCTTTCCTCCAACAACCTGGCGTTATCCAACGCTAGGCCCAATTGCTCGGCCACCAACCCGGCCAGGCGCACTTCTTCAGGGCGCCAGGGACGTGCCGTTTCAAACTGGAGCAGGCCGACCCGTTGCTCACGCACGGTTACCGGTACCTGCAAACGGTAACGGCCTTCAAGCTCAGTCATTTCGACATGGTCCGGCAAGGCTTCCAGGGGTGGCGCTTCCTCTTCTTCCAGGGGAATGACGGCATCGTAGATGGCTTCGTAACTGAAAACGTTCCGATGCCGGAGTTGAGCCTCGCGCCAAGCCTCAACAATGTCCTGCGCCTGATAGCTACGCAGACGCTCCAGGTTTGTCTGCATCTCGTTTACCAGGCGCGCTTCTTCAATGGCAATGGCTACGTTATCAGCCAAAACCCGCAAAGTCCGTACATCGTCCTGCGTAAAAGCCTGGGGATTGTTGCTCTGAATGTCCAGGACGCCGATAATCTGTTCGCGCACTACCAGCGGCAGAGCCATTTCTGAGCGCGTGTCGGGCAGATCGGGATTGGCCACCCAGGCTGCGTCTGAAGCCACATCCGTAGCGATGCGGGGCGTACCGGTGAAAGCCACATTGCCCACGATGCCCTGAAGCCCTACATGCAGGCGATGTCCGCGCGCTAACATGCGCTTACCGCCCTCGGAAGAGGCAGCCCGCAACACGACCCATTGGCGGTCTTTATCGAGGAGGAAGATGCCCACATGGTCATATCCCAGACGTTCGGCAATAAGGGTAACGGCGTTTTGCATGAGTTGTTCAGACTCGCGCATGACCGTGAGCGCGCTGGCAAGTTCGGCGATGACATGGAAACGCCGGGCCTGCAGGCGGGCTTCTTCCGTACGTTCATCCACCCGTTTTTCCAACGTTTGACGTAATTCATCCAGTTGCCGGGCCGTTTCGCGCGCCTCCTCAAAACGCCGTTGGAGGTTGAAAATGAAAATCGCCACGACCAACACCGCGCCAGTGCTGCCCGTCACCGTGATGAGCCCCAGACCTGTAGCTTTCAGGTCCGCAGCCAAAGCGAAAGGCGGGGTATAAGCCCCGGCTATTTGAAGTCCCGCTACAATTGCATACCCCGCCAGCACGACCAGCACCGTTAGGAGGCCGGAACGCAAGGGCAAAATCCCCACTGCAGCGACGAAAAGCCAGATGAAGACACCTACGGCCAGGGAGCTCAGGCCGTCGTAGAGGAAAACGACCAGCAACACCAGGACCGTCAGAAGTGTGATGTATAACCGTGCGGCAATTTCCAGATGCCCACGTTTATTGGCATAGTAAGCCAGAGCATAGACACCCATATTGACCACCAGTACTACAGTCAGAAAGGTGGGGTTGAAGGAAGGATACCAGTAGCCCAGAAGCTGCACATCGGCCACCAGGACCAGAGAAGTCAGCGTACCGACCAGCAGCAGCGCATTGAAAATCATAGCCCGCCAGCGCTGGTCCGGGTTCTCATAGGGCACGTCTAACAGCAAATCCAGCCAGGCTGCTAACCGGCCCGTCGCCAAGGGTGTTTCTGCACTCATTCCTGTACCCCTTTCTCCATGACCTTTTTAGCCTTCTTCTGGCAAGACCAGGCGTACGCTGGCCGCATCCGCCTGGAAGAAACGGCTCAGGGTCTCCAGAGCCGTCTGGAGAATCGCATCCACCTCGACTTCAGCACGAATCCCGGCGGTAATGGACGCGGCAGCCTGCTCCAGAACGGCCCGGCGGCGCGTTTCGTCCAGGAGCCGGGCATTGTCCAGGGCCAGGCCCAACTGCGTCAGGACATTGGTTGCGACAGCCATCTCATCCTTAAGCCAGGGGCGCTCGGCCTCCAAGACGAAGCGCCCAAGGATCTGGTTTTGCACCTGCAAGGGCATGACCAAAAGATACGTCCCTTCCGGTGTCGGGTACTGCTTCACTTCTCGCGTCAGGCGCACTTCATCAGGCAGGGACTCCAGGCGTGCCGCGCCGGGTTGAACCGCCAGACGGTCATAGGAGTAAGCCAGGCGTTCCTGACGCTCCTGAATCAGGACACGCCAGGTTTCAGTCAGGTTCTGCTGTTGATAGCGTGCCAGGCGTTCATAAGCGGTCTGCATACGTTCAAACTGGCGGGCATTTTCAATGCTGGCACTTAACGCAGCCGCAACCGCTTTCAGGAGGCTGATGGTGGGGTCGTCAAAAGCATTGGGTTCAACACTTTGGACATCCAGAACGCCCAACACAACGTCGCGCGCCAGAATAGGAAAAGCCGCCTCGGATCGCGTCAGGCTGAAGGGGTCGGTTGAATGATAATAAGGATCGCGACTCACATCCTGAGCCACATAAGGCAAGCCGGAACGCACCGCTTCAGCCACAATCGAGCGTTCCTGCAGGCTGAGCTGAAAGCTTTTTTGCACCAGATCGGCGTAAGCGTTGGCAGATGAGGCTTGCAGAACCAGGACGGTACGGCTCTGATCCATCAGGAAAACATTCACCGCGTAGTAGTCCAGCGCCTCGGCAAGATAGACTACTTGCCGTTCCAACAAGGCTTTCAAACTGACGGCCTCGGTCAGGCGCATCTGAACTTCGGCGAGTGTACGAAAGGCCCTTTCGCGTTGGGCCAGGGTTTGTTCAAACAGAGCCATCCGCTCCTGCAAGGCCGCCTGTGAACGCGCCAGCTCCTGCGAAGCAGCCTCGGCGCGCTCAAAAGTTGTGTGCAGGCTGCGCACGATGAGATAGAGCACCGGAACCAGCGAGATCCCCGTGAACCAGGTGATCACCGAAAAACCCTCCAGCAGGGGCAGCGCCATGGCCGAAGCGGGCTGACGCAGAGCGCCCAGGGCGGTCATGAGAAACAGGAAACCCCAGACTACACTGTAAAATCCCAGCATGACCAGAGGCCAGCGTGTTCGCGCCAGGAACAGAGTCGTGATAACCAACACCCAGAGCATGAAGGGAGCCTGGGAAGAGTAAATGCCGCCGGTCAGGCCGACAATGATCAGACTGGCCAGGCTGATCACGACAATGTAAAGGCGCAAAAGGACTTCAGGGTAGCGGCCCCGTTTAACCAGAACAATGAAACCAAGCTGAAGGACAAGCATCAAATTGCTGAAAGCCATGGCTATCCAGGAGGCGGGGGAACGGGGTATCTGGCCCCGCCGGAGAGCAGCCATAGCATAAAGCGCGCTGAGCAGGGTCAGGACCACGCTACCCAGCAAACCAATCAATAACATGCGCCGGGTTAAACGCTCCTGTTCCGTCCGTCCCGGAACATCCAGGAAGTTGAGGATGCGTTGCCACCACGATTGGGCTGCACTCATTGCTGCACCTCCATCTGCACAGCTCCCCAGCGGACGCGCAGCGCGCGTCCCAGTTCTTCCAGAGCGCGCTCCAGCAGAGCTTCAATTTCCACTTCCGCCCGGACGCGCGCCGTGATTTCACCAATGAGTTGCTCCTGGGTCACCCGTCGACGGGACTCTTCAAGCAGACGGGCGTTCTCCAAAGCCGCCGCCAGACGTTCCGCGATCTGTTCGGTAAGGGCCACAGTATCTTTAGGTATCGTAGGGGTTTCAAAACGCAGGTGCAGGACGCCGATCACCTGGTCACGATAGCGGATGGGGACAGCCAGAACACTTTCGGGACGGTCAGCTTCGGAGATCACGTCGCGGACCAGGGTTTTCTGTTGCCAGGCGCGGAGCGCCGCCGGCGCGGGTTCAGGGGCAGGCTCTACCCCCATAAAGCGATAACGATACCCTATGTGCTGGCGCATCCGTTCGACAAAATCTTTCCAGGCCTCAGCCGTATAACGACCATAGGCGGCCTGGACTTCGCGCACGGTCTCTTCCATACGCTGCAGCAGGCGAGCGTTTTCGATGGCATTCGCCAACTGATCGGCCATGGTCTGCAAGACCGTAATGTCGGCCTCGCTGAATGCGCGGGCCTGGGTAGATTGAATGGTCATGGCCCCGATGACCTTACCCCGGCTAATGAGCGGGAGGGCCATTTCGGAGCGGGTGGCGGGAAGCAAGGGGTTGCTGAAGCGCACCGCCTCTTCTCCTACATCCAGGGCGATGCGCGCCTTGCCCGTCGCCACGCAGGTGCCAATCATAGAGGCACCTCCGACTTCCAAACGGTGACCGCGTTCAAGCATGATGCGCCCGGCTTCGCCAGTACCGGCCTGCAACACAGCCCATTTCCCCACATCATCCACCAGGAAAATGCCTACATAGTACAGGTCCAGGCGCTCCCGGATTAATTCCACGGCCTGGGGTAACAATTCGTCCAGACTTAAGATAGAAGTCGCCGCTCGTGAAATTTCCGCGGTTGCGCTCAGGCGTCCGGCGCGCTTCTGTACCTCATCCAGCAGGCGCTGATTTTCCAAAGCCTGACCCAACTGTTCAGCTACTAACTGGACCAGCTCAAGCTGTTCGGGAGTCCAGGAGGTGGCGGCAGCGCCTTCAAGGCCTAAAATGCCTACCACCTCGCCCTGGACGGTGAGTGGCACGGCCAGAGCCGGTTTACCCTGTTCGTCCTGAACCTGGATGAGTTGCTCGCTTTCCAAGGCCTGGGTCATCACCGGCAACCAGGTCTGATCATCGAGGCCGCTGGCCTGGGGCGTGTAGCGATAGCCTTGAACAGCAGTGACATAGCTCTGCCAGGCCTCGCGCGCATAACGGCGCTGCAGGGCCACCATGTCCCGTAAGGTCAGTTCCGCCTGGCGCCGGGCCTCCTCGGCTTCGTTGCGGATTCTCTGCTCCGACTCAACCAGTAGAATGCGCGAGATAGCCGCACCAAGCTGAGCGCTTAAAATATCGTACAGATCCAAAAGCGGCCCCAGGTAAATTAAGGCAAAGCCCAGCAACTGGTCGCGGAAAGCCAAAGGCTGAACCAGACCCAGGGTTGGCGCTTCACCGATAAACAAGGACCCAGGGACCAGATTCATAGCCGGATAAGGAGCTGTTTCAAGGGTGTAAGCGCGTTGTTGCTCATAGCTCAACAAGATCCGGGCCTGAGCCCTTTGAGCATCTGCATACAAAGCCAGGTGCGCTTCTGGAATCTGCAAACGCTGGAAATGCGTTTCCACAACCTGACGTAATTCCTCAAAATTCAACGCCGAAACCACGTCCTGCTGAAACTCATCCAGGACATGCCCGATATGCTCAGTAGCCACGGGACGATAGGCCTGGGCGCGATAAGCCATATCACCAACAATCTGACGGGCTTCATGGAGACACGTTTCGGCGAAAGTCCGGTCTTCCGGAGTAAGGCTGGGCAGGACACTTTCCCGCAGCAACGTCAGGATTTGCTGTCCTAGATTAACATCCTGATCCTGCAGGCGCATCGCCTCCAGGGCCCGATACAGGGCAGCAAAGAAACTGATGCGGTCTTGCGTCTGCAAGGTTGTCTGAAAAGCCCCCCATAAAGGTGTTAACCAGAGCTCTTCAGGGAGATGGTAGCGCTGTAAAAGGAGCTGCAAGCGCCTGGCGTACTCCTGGTAAGGATTGGCACCGCTCTCATCACCTGGTCCTGAGTCCTGGCTGCTGATAATGACCTCACGTTCATAGGTGAAAGAAGCCTGAGCCAGCGTAGGAATGCAGCCACACGAACGACGAATACGCAGCTCTACAGGCACAGTCACGACATCAGGCACATCCTCCTCCGCCATCAGGCGGACCAGCGCCAGCAAGGCCTGGTAGCCAATCCTGGCTATGTCCTGTCGAATGGTTGTGAAAGGGACAGGGCCGAAACGGGCCTCCGGGTCATCGTCAAAGCCAACCAGAGCCAGATCGTCGGGGACGCGGATACCACGGCGGTACAATTCAGGCAAAGCTCCCAAAAGGAGCTGGTCATTGACGGAGATCACCGCCTGCAGGTCTGGAGCCTGATCCAGCAAGCGCGCAATAGCCTGAGGCCCGTCCTGGCGGCGATAGCTGGCCTGCACAATCCAGGCAAGAGGCACATCCAGGCCATGCGCCTGCATGGCCTCAAGATAAGCCCGGTACCGGGCCTCGGCTTCCGCCTGGCCTGCCGGCCCGCGCAGGAAGCCAATCCTTTGATACCCATGATGATTGATCAGATGTTCCACCGCCTTTTGAATCCCAGCGGCATTATCCGGTATCACCATGGAATATCCGGGAATGGGTAAGGCGATCGTCACGATCGGCAAGTGCGCGCAAGCCGAAAGGATATCCTGCAGCACAGCTTCCGTCACGGTATGCGAAAGTGTAGCGCTCAACAATACGCCATCCAGAGGGGCTTCATGCAAAAGCTTGAAAAGGTCCCAGGTTATAGATGTTTCCCCGCCTTCATAAACCACGACATTCACATCAGCTTCCTGTGCCGCGCGTTGAATGCCTCGGATCAACTCCAGCTCGTAACCGTTAGAAATCCGGGTTACCACAACCCCGATCACAGGCCGCCGTTTCGAGCTCAGTGATGGCTTCATAAGCACCTCACGCTTTTTCCTGGTCTGGAGAAGCAGCCAGGGCTTCCTGTAGATGTTCGCGCGTTCCCAGACGCACCACCCCAATCGAGGTGTTTAACATACGGCCCAATTCCTCCAGGGCCGTTGCCAGCAAGGTTTCCGTATCCGCAGCACGACGTAACTGCTCCGTTAAAAGGCGCGCCCGATATTCGCGTTCCACCCGTTGCTGAATGTCCTGGAACAGTTGCACATTCTGAATCGCGTTGGCGACCTGAGCGGCAATCGTCTTAAACAGGTCCAGCGTCATCTCGTCATAGAGATATTCCTCTGTGTAACTCTGAACGGCCATAACGCCTAACACCCGTCCACCTGCAATCAAAGGAACACCCATCCAGCTTAAAGCCAGTTCGCCCACCGGTTTAATATCAAGCCGCGTTAGAAAGGCGTCGCGTTCCGCACTGTTGCGCAAGAGCACGGGGCGCCGGGTACGGATGATATATCCTGTCACGCCCCTATGGATAGAAAAACCTTCTACCGGCTGGCGCTGACTATGTTCAAAACCATAGCGGCGCGTCCAGGTTTCCTCGCCCTCGTTATACAGGGCAATGTAGAAATTGTCCACATCAAACAGGCGTGCCAGTTGCCGATGTACCGTCGTCAAAAGACGTTCCATATCCAGAGTGCTGGAGAGAGCCTGGCCCATTTCATTGACCAGGAGCATTTCGGAGAGACGTTGTTCATGTTCGCGCAGAAGTTGCGCAGTATTAAGAGCCATCACCGCCTGATTGGCCAGGGATTGCAGCAGTTCACGGTCATGCAAAGAAAAATCCCCCTGGTCTGGCCTGCGGACAACCGTCAGACTACCCAGGACCAGATCGCGATACATGAGGGGGAGCACAGCCAGAGCCGCACCAGCGCGCATTTGCTTTTCCGCCGAAGAGAGGTCCCGCTCTTCAACATCCGGTGCGAGGAACCAGGGTATACGCTTCTCCAAAACTTTCCCATGGGCACCCTGAAGCCAGGTTTTAGCCTGGTCCAGGGATAAGGGAGCCAATTCCCCCGCCGTGACCAGCGCTGAAGGCGTTTGTCGCACCCGATCCAGAACAAGCAGCGCGGCCCCGCGCGCCGCCACGAGCCGCATCACGCCTTCGACAACGCCACGCAACTGATCTTCGATCGTCTCCCCGGTCAACAAGGCCTGGCTGATCTGGTACAGAGTCTGATTTTCCGCCAGAATCTGCCGGGTCTGAGCATAGAGCAGAGCGTTGCGCAAAGCCAGGGCCAGTTGCGAACCGATGGTACGGAACAGGTCCAGGTCACGTTCAGTATAGGCATACTCCTGGGTAAGATGTTCAATGCCCATGACGCCGACAATCTCGTCTCTCGCAAGCAAGGGGACGCCCATCCAGGACAGGGCTTCGGTCCCGAGCACAGCGATCTGGTTAGCGGCACAAAAGGCACGATAGTGCTCGGCTGTCCGCAAGAGCACAGGCGCGCGCTGCCGGATGATGTATCCCGTGAGGCCCTGTTCAACCGGATAAGTCACAGCCGGCATCCGCTGCCCGTTTTCCACATTGAAAACCATGGTCCAGGAGCGCGTTTCGGGCTGATACGTAGCGATGTAGAAACTGGAGGTATCGAAAAGCTGCCCAACCCAGGTATAAACCGTCTGGACCAGTTGCTCCAGGTCCAGCGTGCCCGACAGCGCCTGGGAAACCTGATTGAGCACCCGCAATTCGGCCAACTGGCGGTCGCGTTGTTGGAAGAGCCGGGCATTCTGAATGGCGACGGCCGCCTGAGAGGCGATGGCCATCAGCACATCCCGATGCCAGACATTGTAGGTGCGCGGAGTGGTATAACTCTGAACAGCGATCACCCCAATAACCTGCTCCCCCAGGAGCATGGGGACGCCTAACCAGGATTGGGCACCCAGTTTACCCACGGCTTCTAAACCCAGGCGCTGACGATGGCCGTCAATGTCTTCTTCCATCAACAGGGGCTGCCGGGTGCGAATGATGTACTCGGTCAGG
>DAOTZR010000193.1:0-4743 GCA_034434315.1 Anaerolineae bacterium | reverse complement strand
CCTACCTCCTTGAAAGAAATAAAATGAGCCATCCGGCCCTTACCTATGCCCTATTATAGAGAAATGCCAGGAGAGCACAATAACCTTTATGGAGTATTGGGCCGAAAGCTTTTCAACGTTCCCAAATTGACCCCAAGGCCCCAGACCAGGTCGCCCAACGTAAACATAACACGCATCAACAGAGCGACCAGGGCGGCATAGCCAGGACCTGTGTAAGGGTCCAACAGGGCCACCAGAGATAGCTCACGAATCCCCAGGCCGGCTGGAGCAAATACGGCCAGGCTGCTTATGACACCGCTGATTGCCCAAAGTCCTCCGGTTTGGATAAAGTCCAGCTTCCAGGCTGGGGTCAAGGCCCGCAGGAAACCATAGAACATCAGGTCCGCCAGTCCCCACTGCAGCAGATATCCCCCCAGGCTCAGGTACAGGCTGGAAAGCGAAAAACGCTGCAGTTGAACCCAACGCCGGGGCCAGGACCAGCTACGCAACCAAGGCACCCCTAGCGCCAGAATGCCCAGGACCAGGCCTGCACCTGGCCAGCCCCACTTCATACCAGCCACCCAAATCAACGCCGTGAGGATCTGCCCGCCCCACTCCAACAGGCTGACCACCACAGCGGCCCGCGCAGCTTCGGGGCCGCGTTCACGATACAACATCGCCCGACCAGCCATATACCAGGGTGCTCCAGGCAGACGCCGCATCAAATGGCTCATCATATAGGCCCGGACATCTTCCCAGCCCCAGGAAACGCCGGTTAATATGGACCACAGCCGGATCCAGGTGGCACTCTGTAATCCCAAGGCCATCCCATACCAGAGCAGACTTAACGCTGCAGGCCCGGCCAGAGCGCGCCAGTCCACCGCAAGCAGTTCAGCCGCGTGGCGCCAGAGAAACCAGCCGATCAGCCCGAAAGAGGCCAATACGGCAAGCCGTGTGATCCAACGAATCCAGGGCGAGGACGTCATACCTGCAACTGCGCAAATCCCGTGATAAGTGAGGCCCGGTTGAGCCAGGTCATCAGGCCAAAAAGGGGCGCTGTTGCCAGGCGCATGGGCAGCGATGCACTCACCCCCAGAACTGTGCGGGTCAGCGGGTTCTTTCCCCAGAGTCCCTCCAGCAAAAACCGCCAGCTCAATAGAAACGAAGGATAAGCACCCACCAGGCATTGCCAGTCTTGAAGCTTCATCCCCACACGCTGAAGCATGGCCGTCATCAGCGTGGCTGACGGGTAGTAAAGATGACGAGGCAGTTCCCAACCCATCCAGTATTTGCCCAGCAACTTGTGTTCCCAGCTATCCAGATTGGGGATGCTGAACACAAACCAGCCACCTGGTTTGAGCAGACGCGCCAGGGCCTGGAGATTGGCCATAGGATCGTGCAGGTGTTCAAAGACGTTCCACATGGTGATGACATCATAAGTGCCGGGCGGCAAATCTACCGCGGTCAATTCGCCCACGTGAATGGTCAGACCAAGGTGCTCCCGACCATAGCAGGCCGCCTCCGCATTAGGTTCCACGCCTTCGACCTGCCAGCGCCCCGAACGCGCCATCTCGTACAGAAAGTTGCCCGTCGCACACCCCACGTCCAGCAGCCGTCCACCAGGGCAGTGACGTTCAATGGCCCGCAGGCGCTTGCGCATTCCATAGCGCCGATCCCAACGTCTGAGCCGCGAAGGTTCTTCGTCAATGGCGATGGAATAAGGCTCGTATTCAGGCGGATAATAAAAGTCTATGGAGTCCCGCGTCGGACGGGGATCCTGACGCACCAGGCCACAACCGGCACAACGCACAACCCGAAATTGCCCCGGCAGGCTCAGTAAACGATCCGGCCCGGTAAAAAGCGGTTCAACTTCCGTGCTTCCACAAAAATCACACGCCACCGATTCAAAGCGAGGCTCCAGGGTCATACATCAACCTCCGGTAATTGGGGATAAGGCGAAAGGGGCTGGCGATACCCCTCCAACGCCCCGGCGATGAAGTGCCGGATCGGCAAAATCCCATTGCGAACCCCCTCGCGCAAAGCCAGGTAGCCCAGATGAATCACCGCGGCAAGCAGGGCCGGACGTCCATGGCGGCGATAAAAACGGGCACCACTTTTGCCCCAGGTGTGCCAGAAAAAGGGCGGCCGACCTTTGAGCTGGATCGTGCGCGATACTTTATGATAAAAACGGGCCTCAGGGACATAGGCGATCCGATAACCGCCCTGGCGCACGCGGAGCGAATAATCCCAATCATCATAGAAGAAGAAATAGCCGTCATCCAACAGGCCCACCCTTTCAAAGACCTGGCGCGGGATGAGCAATCCGCAGGTAGGCGCGTACGCCAAAAGGCGCGGCGTGTTGTAGCGCGGGCCATCGGGCTGATTCAGGCCCACCATGACAATGGCCGGCGGGAACCAGCGATAGCGCGCCCCGATGGACCAGATGCGCTGGCGATCGCTGTAGTAGAGGATCTTGGGCATCAAGATGCCATAATCCGGATGAGCCTGCGCTTCCCGGACCAGCACCCGGATCAGGTCCGGTTCCACCAGCGTATCATTGTTCAGGATAAAAACATAGTCAGCCCCAGCCTGGAGCGCGGGCACAATCCCGGCGTTGAAACCGCCCGCTACTCCCAGATTTTTCCCCGTTGACACGATCCGCACAGCCGGGAATGCCTCCGCCACCCGCTGCGCCGTGCCATCCTGGGAGCCGTTATCCACCAGCCAGACCTGTAAAGCCGGATAATCCAGGTTCAGGACAGAAGCCAGACATTCCTGCGTATCCGCATAATTGTTGTAAGCCAGAACAACCACGGCAACCTGAGGATGGACATCCGTTGCCTTAACCTCATGCATCATTGCTCCTCCCCATTTTTCATGCTGAGCAGCCCATCGGCTGCACCATAACACCAGGCCAGTTTATGCGCGAAAACCCAGGGCGCCACAGCGCCATAACGCCACAAAGTGGGGGTCTGCCCATAAATCTGCGCAGTGCGCAGCGCGGCAATCGCCGGGGCCAGCACACGCCAGGCCCACGGGGACCGTGCCCAGCGCGGCATGGCATAAAATTCAGCGTGATGAAGCCGCATCCGAATTGAATAACTTCCGCCTCGCCGGGCATAGCGCCAGAACTCGCGCCAGGTCAGGCGCGCCGGGCGATGATAAACCTGAGCCCGCGGCTCAAAGAAAAGGCGCCACCCCAAGGCCCGCAGGCGCAATGTAAAATCCATATCCTCCGTATGTCGCAAGCGGGGATCAAAACCCCCGCTCTGCACCCAGGCCGGGCGGGGCACCAGCAGGCTGAAACTGGCCAGGGTGTTCCGTTCACCGGCAGGCTGCAAAACAAGATGCTCATGAAAATTGGCGATTTGTCCGCAGGTCTGTATAAACGTGTCCGAATCAGGGCGCATGGCACCGCTGATGGCCCCGACGTCCGGATGTTGGTGCCAGGCCTCCAGTAAAGCCGCCAGCCACCCCGGTTGCGGCACGCAATCCGCATCCAGGAAGATATAAGCCTCGGCCTCAGTCTGCGCCGCACCCAGATTGCGGGCCACCCCAGGATAGACAGGTTGCGGCGTCATCAGGCTGTGCACCTGGGGATGATGGGGAACCTTGCCATAGCGATCCTGCCCAACGACCCATACCTCCAGGCTTGCATCGGCCTGAGCGAGCAGCGCCGCGATCACGTCATCCAGCACCGGACTGTGCCAATTGGGAATAATGACAGCCAGACGCATCCCGTTCCCTACCCGTGTCTATCCCGGCTCAGCTTGGGCGAATCGCGCCGGGTGCTCGCCCAATTCCCCGCCCCTATCCTACCCAGGGTCATGCGCGCGCCTCCAGAACTTCGCGATACAAGTCCACATAACGCCCGGCCATCTGCTCCCAACCATACCGCTCTATCACAGCGGCCTGGGCCTGCTGCCGCAACGGGGCCAGCAAGTCGGGTTCGGCCAAAACGCGCTGCAGAAAGGCCCCCCAGGCCTCGGCATCCTGCGGCGGCAGAAGATAACCGCTCACCCCCTCGATGACGGCGGCCTGGATTCCCTCCAGCCGCGCCGCAAGCACGGGAAGGTGATGCACAGCGGCTTCCACCGCCACCAGGCCAAACCCCTCGCGATCGTGGGGTTGGGGAATGTTGGGCATCACGAAAGTATCGGCCCCGGCATAGAGCTGACTTAATGCCGCATCGCTCACGCGCCCCAGCCAAAAGACCCGCCCCGCCAGTTCGGGCGCATCCAACACGGCACGCAGGCGCGCGGCGTCCGGGCCGTCGCCCGCGATGAGATACACAAAATCCCCGGAAGCCACAAGCCGCGGGACCACTTCCTCACAAAACCAGACCACACCCTTGCGCGGAACCAAGCGCCCCACGGTGAGCCAGACCTGCCGGCCAGCCAGCGGACATCCCAGCCGAGACTCGATCCACGCGCGCGCGGCCTCGCGTGTGGGTGCAGGTTTGGGCTTCTCCACACCCGGATAGATGATGCGGCAGCGTTCGGGAGCTATCCCCCGTGCCACGGCCTCGGTCCAGGTCGCTTCACTGATGCAGACAACACGGTCAAAGCACCGCAATAACCGCGGCATGAGGGCCTGATACCCAGGAGCGCGAAAGGTCAGGTCCAGGCCATGCACGGTAACCACAATCGGTACATGGTACAAACGGCCCAGCAGCCAGACAACCGGGGCTACCAGGGGATCGCCTGCGTGTAAAAGATCCGCACCCCGCGCCAGGACCAGTCCCCGTAAAAAGGCCCAGAGCAA
>DAOTZR010000192.1:0-9774 GCA_034434315.1 Anaerolineae bacterium | reverse complement strand
TCAAAAACGCCCCTCCGCAAAAGGAGGGGCGTTGCATATGGCATAACGGCGCATTAATCCATCGCGTCGGCCAGTTCGATCAGTTGCGGGCTGAGCGGCTTGAGGCGCGCGACGGCCTCTTCCAGCGGAATCAGGTTGAGCTTGTTGCCCTGCAGGGCCACCATCTTGCCGCGTTCGCCATCAATTAAGGCATTGGCGGCAGCGGCCCCCATGCGCGTAGCCAGCAGACGATCGAAAACCGAGGGACGTCCACCGCGTTGGACATGGCCCAGTACCGTGACCCGCACGTCGAAGCCCAGCTCGTCGCGGCGTTCCTGAAGATATTTTGCCACTTCCTGGGTACCCGGCTTCCAGCCCTCAGCGATCATGATGATGCAGTGGCCTTTGCCGCGGACGTAAGCGTCTACAATCACTTCAGCGATGCGCTCCAGCGAAGGCCCTTCGCGTTCCGGGATGAGGATGAGCTCCGCTCCGCCGGCCAGTCCGGCGGCCAGGGTCAGATAGCCGCAGTTCCGGCCCATAGCTTCGATCAGGAACGCCCGCTGATGCGAAGACGCGGTGTCCTTGATTTTGTCAATCGCGTCCAGGATGGTGTTCAGCGCCGTGTCTACCCCAACGGCCATATCCGTGCCGTCAATATCATTGTCAATGGAGCCGGGGATACCGAGCACCGGGTAGCCCATTTCATGCAGGCGGAGTGCGCCGGTGAGTGAGCCGTTCCCGCCGATGACGACCAGCCCGTCAATGCCGTGCTGATTGAGTGTGCGCAGCGCGGTGCGTCGCACTTTGATGTCCGCAAATTCGGGGCAGCGCGCTGTTCCCAGGAAAGTACCGCCTTTGCCGATGATGCCGCCGACGTCGCGTGCTGTAAGAGGAATAATCTCATCCCGAATCAGGCCGGCGTAGCCCCATTTGACGCCAAAGACTTCACAGCCCCGGTGTAGCCCCTGTCGCACTACCGCTCGTATACAGGGATTCAATCCAGGTCCATCGCCACCACTGGTTAACACAGCAATGCGTTTCATGTTTTAGCCTCCTTGAATGTATCCCGGTAAATCATGCCCTTATTCTATTCATTTCTGTGGCTTAGCCAAATCTCGACGCTCCGCCTCCGGTGTTGTCAGGGGTAAGTAGACGGTGAAATGACTGCCTTTGCCAGGTGTGCTCTGCACGGTGATTTCGCCATGGTGGAGCGTGACAATCTCTTTGACCATAGACAGTCCCAGGCCGGTGCCGGGAATCTGCTGGTTTTTCGTCTGAGATCCGCGGAAGAAGCGCTCAAAAATGTGCGGGAGTTCATCCGCACCGATACCCACGCCGGTGTCTTCAACGCTGATGCAGGCGCGGGGTGGCGTTTGTTCTGTGTCCAGGTCCAGGGTGACCCTGGCGCTGCCGCCGGGTGGGGTGTAAAAGCGCGCGTTTGAAAGCAGTTGTTGCAGGAGCTGGATGATCTGGTTGCGATCCGCATAGATCCACAGGGGTTTGACCATGATAGCGCTGGTAAGCGTGAGTCCGTGCTTTTCAAAACGCTCAAGCTCAACCGCCAGGGTTTGTTCCAGAGCCTCGCTCAAATCGAAGGCCTGAAAGCGCAGATCGAGCTGTCCGGCGTCCAGACGGGAGAGTTGAATCACATCTTCCAGGATTTTGGCGAGACGGTTGGTTTCATTCCGTAGGGTCAGCAGATATTCAGCTTTTCGCTCGGGTTGAGCTTTTTCCAAAAGCCGGGCATAAAGTTGGATGGTGGTTACCGGTGTGCGCAGCTCGTGGGAGATGGTGGTAATCAGGCGTGATTTCATGCGCTCCAGGCTCTTAAGCGGGGTAATGTCGGTGAGGGTCACGACGATCAGGTTGCTTGCACTAACCGGCGCTGCCTGGAGCTGTAAATCCAGACCGGGCAGTTCCAGAATGACCGTGGAGGCCTGGTCCTGCTTGCGGGCCAGTTCAATCAGCGCCTGGCGCAACTGCGTTCGGGCAGCCGCGGGCAGATTGCCCTCCAACCAGGCCTGAGCCTGGGGATTGGCCTCGACCAGGGTGCCATCGCTGCGGATGACTACCAGGCCTTCATGAATGCTGTGCAAAATGGCCTGTAAGCGCGCGGTTTGCGCCTGCAAGTCCTGCGTCCGGGCGGCGACGCGCTCCTCCAGGGTGGTGGCGTAGGCGCGGAGCTGGGTGTACAGGTGGGCATGTTCCAGGGCTATGGCGACTTGATCGGCAAAAGCCTGTAACTGTTGGGCCATAACAGGGGTGAAACGATAGGGTATGAGGCTGTTGATATTGAGAAATCCCACGATTTGTTCCTGTCGATGGATGGGCATAGCCAGGTAAGCCCGAATGGCTTCAGTACCTTCTATTGGAACCCAGAGGGGTTCGGTGTGGGTGTCGGAGACAATTACGGGCTCGCGTGTGCGCAGCAGCTTTTGGAGCAGGGGCAGCTCATCTAAAAAATAGATCTTTTCGGGCGATTCCGGACTCACTGCGTGCGCCTGGTAGCGTTGGAACATGCGCACGTGCTCGCCTTCCAAGAGCATCACGTTGAAAGTGTCGCCGGGGACTACTTTTTCAACTTGCTCCAGGATGCGCCTGATGACTTCGTGAACTTCCAAAGGCTCGTTGACGAGGGTCATGGCCGTCATCAGGGCCTCGGCCAGGCGCCGTTGGTCCTGTTCCTGGGCGAACAAGCGGCTGTTTTCCAGCGCCAGGGCGGCTGCAGCGGCAAACGCAGTTACCAGGCGGACATGATCGGAAGTGTAAAAATTGGGTTCCTCTTTCGTCAGGAGCAGCAGGCCCTGCAGACCGCTGCGAGTGCGCAGAGCTGTACCAAGCAGGGATCGTCCCGGTACGTTTTGTAAAAAGCGGTGTTGTCCTGAGGGAAACTCTTGTTGCAAATCGGCGATGACAATAGGCGTCTCACGGTCCAGGACCCAGGCATGGGGCGATTGTAAGGTAAGAGGGAAAGGAACTCCCATGGGCATATTGCCCTGGCCGATCCATTTACCGCGCGCGCCAAGCAGGCTGATGGTCTGCTGTTGAGCATCATAACTTTGAACCACCGCCTCATCGTAAGGTACCAGATCCTGCAAGGCGGAGAGGATGGTGTCCAAAACGTGTTGGGTGTCCAGATCTTGTGTGAGCTGGATAGTGATGCGTTGGATCAGCTCCAGTTCCTGGGCGCGGCGTTGGAGTTGTTGATAGAGTTGTGCGTTTACGATCACGCCGGCGACAAGGGTAGCCAGCGTTTCAGCCAACACCTGATGTTGAGCCAGCAATGGCTCCGTGTGCAGGTTGGCGAGGGTCATGACGCCGATGACGGTGTCCTGGTAAATGAGCGGAACGCTCAGGGCCGAACGCACATTCTCGTCAATGCGGCCTTTATCCACCCAGCGTGGATCGCGGCTCACGTCTGGCACATAGGCACTCTGGCGCTGCTGCGCCACCCATCCGGCCAGGCCTTCGTCCGCTTTCAGGGTTATGGCGCCAGGCACAACCTCTTGTTCTGGTCTGTAACCATACGCCGAAAGGAGTTGCAGAACCGGGCGGCCATCCTCTGGCCGGATCCAGATGACTCCACGCGAGGCGTCGAGAAACCCACAGACTTCCTGCAAGGCCAACACCCCCAACTCACTTAAGTTGCGCGCCGTGCTCCAGTTCTGAATCAAGGGGATGAACGCTTGCAGGAAATCTATGCTCTGCGTTTTGCGCTGCAAGTCGGCCTGAATTTGCTGAAAATGGATCGCTGTGCCCAGGATATTGGCGCTGCTGTACAGGAGATGTAAGGCTATAGAAAAAGCGTAGCCCTTTTCCGGTTCCAGATCAACCCCCAACAGTCCCCACCAGGTTTCTCCGGTGTGAATGGGGATAACGGCAAGGCTGTGTAACGCATAGCGCCGCATCAGGCGCTGTTCGTACTCAGGGAAGGTGGCGAGTGGCCCAATCAAGGGCTGGCCTGCGCTGAGTACTTGAACCCAGCGTTCCAGGCCCACGGTGGTCAGGGGAACGCGTCCGGGTAGGGGCCGGACCGGGACGGCCTGAGGGGCTATCCACTCGCCCCACTTGTGTAGCTCGTGTTGTCCGGCCTCGTCCAGGCGATGTTCATACAAATACAGCCGGCGCGCATGCATGGACTGTCCAAGTTCAGCCAGGGCCGCGGGTAGTTCCAGGTCCCAATGGGGCTTGAAAAGCAACCGATAGATGATGCTGGAGAGGCTTTTGAGCGGGTTCAGGCTTTCAAGGTGCACGCCTTTCAGCTTTTGCACCAGTCGAACTCGCGTAAGCAAATCCTCTGGCTGTAGCGGTTCGCGCAACACGTCCCAGGCCCCGGCCTGCACCCAGGGGGCCGCGTCGGCGTCCGGGGGAAGCAGCACCAACCAGGGACTGGATGGGGCGGCGGGGGGAGCACTATCACTGATGCAAAGGTCACAGCTCAGGTCAAGCTGGCCCTGGCAAAAGACCAGATGGCCCGCCTCGCTCAATATGGCAGTAAGTTGAGCGCAACGTTCCGGGTTGCGCAGATCCAATTTAATCACCAGGACTGCTTCCATGCATTCACCTATAGCTTTTTTCTATGCTGCAGGAGCTTTTTGAGCCAGGGCCGCTGCGGTTAGAATCAGCCCGGCCCCTATCATCTGCGCGAAAGTCAGGCTTTCTCCGGCCAGGAGATATCCCAGCAGAGCATTCGTGACCGGCGAGAAGAGCATGATGAGTGTGGCCTGGGCTGCCGGCAGGTAACGTAACCCATGGTAAAACAACGTGAAAGCGAAGGCAGAGGCGATCACGCCCAGGCCGATCACGCCTGGCCAGTCTCCCGCCGCCACGCGGAAGGCAGAAAGGCCTCCGGATAGGGTCATAACCAGTGCCGGGAGTAAGGCAAAACTGTGTACCCAAAAAGCCGTCTGGAGCGGCTGTTGACTGCGCATCTGCCGTCCCAGGAGCGTATAACCCGCATAGGTCACAGCCGAGGCGGCGGCCAGCAAATCACCGCGCCAGGTCTCCAGACTTAATCCGTGTTGGATGCTCAGTCGCAGCAACAGAATTACGCCTGGCATGGCCAGCGCGGCAGCCACAACGACCATCCGATGGGGCTTCTCGCGCAGCGTGAGCGGAGCGAGCAGCAACACGAACACCGGCGCCAGGTAGTGAAGAAATCCGGCTTTGGCGATCGTGGTATAACGATAAGCCCCGATATAAAGGACGGCGGTAATCCCGTATAGCAATCCGGAAGTGATAAGCAGCCTGCGTTCCTGGCGGGCCCTGGGCCATTGGGGGCGGCGCGCCAGGAGCGCCAGCGTCACCGCGCCAATCGCCAAGCGATACACGACCACGGTCGCTGTGGGTGTGGCGTGAATCTGGCGCATCAGGGTTCCAATCCAACCGAAACAAAACGCCGAACCCAGGAGCGACCAGAAGCCGGGTGATAAACTCTTAAGGTGTCGGGTCACGGTCCAGGCGACTACGTCCCAGGGTGATTAGAGTGGCCAGGACTCCTAGCCCACTCAAAGCCCCAAACGCAAAGTGAATCGCGGGGAAAATGACCGCCGATTCTGTTTGTCTGGCCAGCGCCGTATTGAACAGCGCCCCGGCGATGCCGATGCCCAGGGTCATGCCCAGGTTACGAGCGGTGGACATCACCCCGCCGGCGGTCCCCTGGCGTTCGCGTGGCGCAGCGCCCATCAGAGCGCTGGTGTTGGGGGTGATGAAAATACCGATGCCGCTGCCTGACAGAGCCAGGTTGAGAATGATGCGCCAACGCGAGGCGTCTGCGGGCAAATTCGCGTAGCCCCAAAGTCCCAGTGTGAGGAGAGCCATGCCCATAACCGAGGGCCAGCGCGTTCCGATACGGTCAGAAAGGGTCCCGCTGATAGGCGCCAGGGTTGCCATCAGGAGGGGTTGGGCCATCAGTATGGCTCCAGCCTGAGCTGCATTCCAGCCACGGCCTTCGATGAGGTAGAAAGGCATCAGAAAGATGATGCCGTAAAGACAGACATAGTTCAAAACCGCGCTCAAGGTGGCACCGCTGAACGTCAGGTTTTGGAAAAGGCGCAGATCGAGCAGGGGGGCCGGGGTATGCCACTCGATCCAGACAAAAATACTTAACAAAATTACGCCCAGCGCCAGGGTGGTCAGGGTGGGCCAGGAACTCCAACCCCAGGTATGCCCGCGGTTCAGTCCTGCCATCAGGGCCAGCAGGCCCAGGGAGAAGAGCACTGCACCGCGCCAGTCGAATGGGGTTTGGACGCGGTGATGGTGATCCTCCGGAATGAAGCGCGCGCTGAGGAAAAGGGCCAGAACGCCGATGGGGACATTGATGTAGAACACCGCACGCCAGCTCAGATGCGTGGCCAGCCAGCCACCGAATGAGGGCCCCAGCACCAGACCCAGGTAGGTCATGGTGGATTGAAGGCCCAAGGCCTGCCCCCGTTGCCGCGCCGGGAAGTTTTTGGTCAGGATGGCGGGGGAATTGGCGGCCAGCATCGCCGAGCCGATGGCCTGCACACTGCGTGAGAGGACCAGCGCCCACGCCGTGTGCGCCAGCCCGCAGGTCATGGAACTCAGGACAAACACGATAAATCCCAGCATGTACGTCCGTTTGTGGCCGTACAGATCCCCCAGACGGCCAAAGCTCAAGAGCAGGCTACTGGTGACCAGCAGGTAAGCCGTCACCACCCATTCGATGGTGGCGACTTCGACGTTAAATTGTTGCCGTAAAACGGGGAGCAGGGTGTTGACGACACTGCCATCGAGGGCCGTCATAAGCGTTCCAGTTCCGATGGCGGATAGGATAATCCAGTGGCCCGATGGAGACAATGTGCGGGTAGAAGAATTTACAGGAGCTGTGTTCGACATGCCAGGGATATCCTTGATGGTGATTTCAGTGCAGAGATCGCGGCGGAAGTAGGCGCCTATCCCAAAATCTGAATCCGGCGAACAAAAATATAGCCCGCGCCCACCCTGAATTTGAATTTCATCCTCGCATGGGAGGGCAAGGTCCTAATCCTCTTCATCATGTTCCTGTTCAAAATACCCGAAGTCGAGTCGTCGGCGCACAAAATCGGGATGGAGTGTGTGCCAGGCATCACGGTAGCGGGCACAGTGGGGGGTAGGATGGCCGTTTTCATCCATCTCCAATACAAAACGCCAGCGTTGGGTGGAGCCGATGGTTACCGCTTCTAAATCCTGGCGCGGCACTACGTAAAAACCGTTGGTATCAATCAGGTAAGCGACCAGAAAATCACAGTTTTTGTATTCTTTTTCGCTCAGGCTAAACTTGATGCGACGACGTAGCGGATTGGTGTTGCTGGGGCTACGGCGCGTCTTGACGTCCACATAAATGGTTTCCCGCGTTTCCTGATTGAGCATCAGCAGGCCGTAGCCTTCTTCGCCCAGGTTGTGGTAGAGTTGCCAGGGCGTTCCCTGAATCAGCAAGAACAGGCGCAGCAGGACCTGCTTTTCACCGATCTCCCCGATGAGCGCCTGAATATTTTGTAATAATTTATCTTCGGGATTTAGAATGACTTCATCCGTATAGCTCTGCATAGGATCACCTCTGAAATCAAGGCTTACGCATCAATATTATTATACACTTCCCCTTAAACATGGCAATTCTGGTTTCAGGTTGGTTGTATCCGTTTTCAGCACAAACGGGATGCTGGTGGACGCAGCCTTTACATCGTCCAGCTCCAGAACTGCCCACACGTCCGATGCCAGCTGGCTTTGCAAGTAAGGGAGGATGTGGGCGTAGTTCAACCTGCCGCCCGGCTCATCCAGGGCTAGATGGTTATCATCGGTCCCATCGGTATTGTTGCAATGGACATGGATGATATAAGGCGCGAGAGCTGTGACCCAGGTCTCCAGCGGGTACTCCGCACCATAGAGATAACTGTGGCTCACGTCCAGGCACACGCCGATTTCAGCCTGGTTCAAAGCCTGCATCAGCTTCTGGAGCAGGAATGGATCGGGATCCCACATATTTTCCAGGGCGATTTGCAGGTCGCGTTGGCGAGCTTCTTTCGCAAAATCCGACCAGAAAGCCAGGTTGCGTGTCACCCACTGCTCGCGGAAGCGGGAATGGCGCAGCATGGGGAGGAAATTAGTGTGGAAAATTACATGGCGCGCTCCCAGCTCGGCGGCAATATCGAGATTGCGCAGAAAATGCTCGCGCGTGAGCGCGATGATGCGCGCATCCTCGCTGTGCACCGACATATCGAAAAAGGCTCCATGCAGGGCCAGCGGCCCCTGAAAGCCTCGGAGCAAAGCCCGATATTCAGAGAGGAGCTTATTCGCCTGTTCCAGCGCCTTTGGATGCGAAAACGCCTGAATCTCCAGCCCCCAGCCAACGGCTTGAGCCAGCTCTAGATGGCGAGTTATATCCCATTGGTACACTGCCAGTAGCCAGGTTTTCATACCTGTATTTTACCGGATGGATCCGGGGCGGGTCAAGGGGCCAGGGCGAGGTTAACTGAGTTGTTATGCAAAAGCAATGGAATCAGCGCCCATTAAGGCGGTAATACTGCACGCCGTCGGTTGCTGTAGCAATCCAGAGTCCGCCCTGGGCATCACGGGCGAAATTTAACGGCTCGGAACCGGCGTAACCGGAATTGCGCGGCGTCAACTTGCGCCAGCGTGTGCCATCCCAGGTGATGATGAGGCCCCCTGGTTCTGTCGGGTACCCTGCTCCTATCCAGAGTGTCCCATCTTCCAGCTCGATGAAGCAGCGCAGGGTGTTCGCAGGCAGCCCATCCCGGACCGTGAAGTGCTCCCAGCTCAGCCCATCCCCGTGCAAGGCTCCGTCTCCTTGAGTCGCGGCCCAGATCGTCCCGTCGCTGGCCACCAGGAGATCCACAACCCCGCCCCAATTCAATCCCAGCGCTTTGCGATCCAGATGACTCCAGATCTGACTTCGCCGATCGTAACGGCTGATCCCCTGTTCTGTACCGAACCATACCTCGCCATCCCGTTCCGTGATGGCAAAAACCGCCTGATCGCCCAGTTCGGGGAGGGCCTGCCAGGCCTGGCCCTGGCCGCGCGTTGCGCCGCGCAGGGTCCCTACCCAGAGCTGCCCGGAAGCGTCTTCCCATAACGCGCGCACCTGCGCTGCCGGCAGGCCCAGCTCCTCAGCCCCCCAAAATTCCCACCGGCTACCCGTGTAGTGCACCAGACCGATCTCCGTCCCCAGCCACCAGCTCCCGTCCTGGGCTGCCAGGACGCGCACCACAGAGCGCGTGGGTAGGGGACTGTTGGCCGGCGTCCAATGCTCGACCCCGCCATCCCACAGGAAATTCTGCCCCGGCGTCCAGAAGGTCAGGCCGCTATCGCTCGCCAGGGCGATGCGTCCATCCTGCCCCACAGCGACATCGTAGATCGTGTCGGAAAGCAGGGGCGCTGTGTCGCGCGTGAACTGGCTCCAGCCGCGACGGCCCTGGGCCATCTCCACCTCGTAACTGACCTGGCCAAGCGTCAGTCCCGTGATGAAAATCACCGCCACGGCGATGGCCCAGCGCGGAGGACGCGGAAAAACCGAGTCGAACCAGCCCCAGTACTCATCCATAGCCCGCGCCCAGGTGATGAGCGCTCGCAGGGCCAGGGCGCTCAACAGACACAGGGGTACCGTGAGCGTGAGGGTGTATTGGGGCCACTTGGTTGGCCATACCAGCAACGTCACCAGCGCGCTGATGAACCAGACGCTGGCCCAGCTTTCGCGCCGCTTCCAGGCCAGCACCAGACCGGGGACCAGGAACCAGATCACATAACGGTCGAAGGTAAAGAAGAAAAAGACATGGG
>DAOTZR010000191.1:0-3526 GCA_034434315.1 Anaerolineae bacterium | reverse complement strand
CATCTTCTTCCAGGAGCAAAATCGAAGCGCCGTCCGCATCGGTAAGTTCTGTGGCTGCGTTCACAATTTGGACGAGCAGGCGGCGCATTTCCAGCGTGGAATTAAGCTGTCGGCTGACCGCCAAGAGCTTTTCCAGAGTGGTTATCCGTCTTTCGAAAGGCGTAGCGCTGCTTATTTCCATGGGCACTCACATTTTCTTGTCGGTTAAACTCAAAAGCTATCTTCACTTTACTATAAAATGACAATTCAGCAAGCGCGTCTGAGTTGCTTTCGGGGAGCTGTTCGACTTTTCGCGAGGCTATAGGGAGTAGCAGCGTCGGTTTGTGGCCAACGCTGCATCGAGCAAATGTAAAGGTATTCCCCGGCTTCTGGATAGGGTGAGTATTGTCTGGGGAAACCTAACTTCCGTTGCTCAGGATAGTATCCACAACGGTTTGGAGTTGCCTGGCCAGCAACACCCCGGGTTGTTGCAGAACCAGGGGCACGCCAGCTTCGAGGCTCTGGAAAGCCAGATCGGGCACCGGCGGAATGGTGGTGATGAAGGTGCGCCCCAGTTTTTCTTCGACTACTGACCGGGTCATGGTGGCGGCGGCTGGAACCCGATTAATCAGCACAACGCCGACTTTATTGATGTTGATGTTGTTTCCGTGCATTTCATCGAGCAAAGTGCGCGCCAGTCCCATACCCAGTTTACTGGATTCGATGCTGAGCAAAATCCTGTGAGCCCGGCGCAGGACTTCCTGGTTGGCTTTATGGAGCGTTGGGGACAGATCAACCAATACCCAGTCGTATTCGGCCAGGGCATAATCGAGCACGAGGCGGACAATGCTTTCAGGTACCTCTTCCTGTTCGGTGTGGCGTGCTGTGTTCAACACCAGATGCAGACCACTGGTGTGGGTCACAACTTGCGAGGAAAAAAGCTCCTGGGAAATGCCCCCACTTCCTTTCTTGACCAGCATTTGTAATGAGCCGGGCACAGTCATATTAAGTTGCATGCCCAGGGTTCCCCCGCCACGGGTCAACTCCATTAGCAACACTTTTTTATCTCTAGCCTGCTGCGCCAGCATAATGGCTACATTCAGGGCCAGGGTCGAGTTCCCGACACCACCTTTGCAGGGGAGAAAAGCGACCAGTTGTCCGCGGGAGGGTGGAGCGGTCGGTACGGATTTCCGTTGGAGCATAACCTGAACCCGAGCGATCAGTTCCGCCGGGTGAATGGGCTTCGTCAGATATTCGTCTACACCAGCTTGAAAGCCGGCAATTTTATCGGCTACGCTGCTTTTCGCTGTGAACATCAGGATGGGCAGGTGTTGTGTCGCCGGATTTTGGCGCAAGCGTCGCGCGACTTGATAGCCATCCATGTCCGGCATCATGACATCCAGAATGACCAGGTCCGGGGACTGATTTGCTGCTTTTTCCAGCGCCTGAGCCCCGTTGTTGGCAGCAATGATCTGGTGCCCTTGCCGTTCCAACATCAGCCCGACCAGTTTCAAGGCATCAACGTCATCGTCTACAATTAAAATTTTTGCCATGATTACCTCCTGCGTCCTCATTATAGTGCATAGCCAGACGCAAAGGAATTACAGACCGGTTAACATATGGCTTCAAGGTGTGTTATGAGCATACTCGGATGAGGGATAGCAGAGATATGCGTAAGACCGGCCGGCCTCTGAATCTCGGATGCGGATGGAAGACCCTGAGGATTGGGTTTTAGCGCTTTGAATGTATCGGGGAAATGTCTGGACTCAAGCGTTCGCAGGAATGACATGGTTATCAGGCGCGTTTGACAAGAAGGTATTGATGGTAGCAGGCTACAGCCAGAACTATGTAAGCCGCAAAGTAAATCGTATCGGCCAGAGATGTCAGAATCAAGTTCTCACCATAAACATTGAGCTCTATGAACCAGGCATAAACAGCGTCGGCCAGGGCAAAAACCAGCAAGGCCTGCCAGGGACGTCCCCACTGACCAGTGCCAAATGTATGCGCCAGTTTTAGAGCTGCCAGAGCAAGGGCCAGATCGGCCAGCGGATACATGGTGTTGATGAAGACCGCCATTCTATCCTGGTTTTCAGTGCCATAAGCAATCAGGGCTGATCCAACCAGGATGGCAGAGCCGATCAAAAGCAGGATCTGTCTTTCCTGGCGGGGATGGATTCCCCATATCAGACGATACTGGATAAGCAAAGACGTAGTAAGGAAGATGTAGCCACTAAGCCAGGCTACATCACCCATAGATGGTAGGGGAACCTCGTCTGTGAACATGCTATAAACCAGCCATAGGACTTCTCCCAGTGTCCATAAGCCTACACCCAGGGCGAAATGAAACCAGACCCGTCCGGGTTTTTCCGTCTTTTCAAACTGGCGGTAACAAAATACCACAAAACCGGTCGCAACCGCCGCTATCAAAGCAATGAGGCCATCCGTGATCAGGGTGCTACCGGGAATAAGGGTCAGGATAGCGAAGACGACTAGAGCGAGCAAACTCATGCTCCAGACAACGGACAGGCGCGTTGTGTTGATCATACCTCCCCCTCGATGAGCTGGTAAGTATCCAGCACTTCAAGATATTCACGGCCCAGGTATTTTCGGGCTTCTTTGAAAACATTGTGACTTAAACGGGAACCCAGGACTTGTTCCATGTGTTTGAGCAGAGCTTTGTTAATACTTTTGCTTAAAGCGATCAAGTTACTTTCTTGAGAAGGCTCGGTGAGGTCCCAACCGTAAGGCGTCAAACGCACAGGAGCTCCCTGACTCAACAATTGAGCGTTCAAATCGAATAATGCGCTGTTAACCAGGTGTTGTCCAACCAGGTTGCGATAGCGGGCCAGAATAAAACCTAGCAGGGCGTTGTAGGATTCAACCAGGCTGACCGGACCGGACGTAGTGCTCTGTTGGGGATAATACCATTCTGCTAACACAGGATCCTCTTTCTGACTATAAAACAAGGCTAAAGCATTTCCACCCGTGAATATCTGGCCTTTCTGGATGTGCATCACATTTTGAGGTTGACTGCCCGGAATCAGCAGTAAGATGCTCTCACCATTGCGCCATAAGACTCGTAAAACGCGTGTCTCAGGTAAGTTGCTGGTAAGGAGCTGCGTTAGATTTTTGAGTTGGGCTACAGGGACTGGTGTCGCCGGGGCGCCTTCCAGGAGCAGGCTAAGCAGCTCAATCCCGGAAGCCGCCATTTCTATCATCCGTATCAGGATAGTTGAGGTTGTCCAGGTATCCAAAAATGTATGATAAAGAACGCGTTGAAAACTCCCATCCGGATTTTGCACATACCCTTTGTGCACTCCCCCTTCCAGCAGGAACAAAAACCCCCAGTGTTGTCCGAACTTCTCCTGTACACTCAACACGCCAGACACATGGGTGGCCTGATATTTTTCACAAGCCAGTGCCAGGTTGAGAGCCGGTATTTCCTGATAGGGTGTTGGCACGTGAACCAAAAGACTTTCCACGCGATCCTCACCAGTTAAGTAATTGTTACTAGCATTGTAAACCTATGTGTCTATTCGTCAAACGG